>JBNKGN010000013.1:0-19631 GCA_050289845.1 Crocinitomicaceae bacterium
CTTCCGATTGAGTTAAAATATCTTGCCGTTATTGAAAGTGGTTTGCGTCCTCAGGTAAAATCACGTGCAGGTGCATTGGGTTTGTGGCAGTTTATGTACCGCACAGGACGCATGTTCGGTCTTGAGGAAAATTCATACGTTGACGAACGAATGGATCCCGACAAAGCAACCGAAGCGGCGTGTAAATACCTGAAGCAATTGTACGGGATGTACAACGATTGGAATTTAGCGTTGGCGGCGTATAACGCTGGTCCTGGGAACGTAAATAAAGCGATTCGCCGCTCAGGAAACAAACATACCTATTGGGAAGTACGCCCATTCTTACCAAAAGAAACACAGGGTTATGTACCGAACTTTATCGCAGCAGCGTATTTGTTGACGTATCACGCAGAACACAACATAGTTCCAGAAGAAGCCCTAGTAAAATACAACCAACTCGATACCATGTGCTTGAATAAAGGAGTTCACATGGAGACAATCGCCGATCTACTCGAAATTGGATTAGAGGACATTCAAGTGTTGAATCCAATCTACAAACGCAGTTACATCCCAAAAGGTGTTTCAGAACCATATTGTGTCACCCTGCCGTTAGATCAAATAGGCTTATTAGTTAGCTTGGAAGACAGCTTGTATGCTTTGGAAATCGAGAAGTACGAAATTAATGTGACGCAAACAACCAACCAAACGACTACCAACACTACAACGACCAATCCACCACCTGCAGATAATGGTAGCTATTCGTACCATAAAGTGCAATCAGGAGAAACGTTGGGAACCATTGCTTCCAAATACGGAACAAGTGTAAGTGAAATTCAACGAATTAACGGTTTGAGCTCGTCGAGAATCTATGTTGGACAGCGTTTGAAAGTGAAAGGAACGGGAGGGACGACCACACAAACAACAACCCCTACGAATACGGCTGCGAAATCTTATTATACGGTCCGAGCAGGAGACACTTTTGGAAAAATCGCACAACGACACGGGATGTCCATCTCTACTCTTCGTAGATTAAACCCTGGAATCAATATTGATCGCTTAAGTGTCGGACAAAAAATTCGAGTGAAATAATTTCTGCATCATTTTTGCAGCAGGAGTAAAAACTATTTCGATATGAAAACATATTTAATGGGTGCTGCGTTACTTTTGTTTCTCTTTACAAGTTGCGAATTTGATAACAGTCAAGGCTTTAGTCCAGTCACAGGAAAAGTAGGAGAAATCCTTGTGGTAGCGGACAATAGTATTTGGGAATCAGACCTGCAAGAATGTTTGGATTCTAACCTCACGCAATACATCATGCCTTATTTTCCTGATGTTGCTACCTTTCAATTAATTCACAAAACGCCTTCGCATTTCGAGCAGGGAGTAAAGAAATACCGGAATATTCTCTTCTTAAAAATCGATCCAAATTACAAAGGAACCAAAGGAAAAATAGTGAAACACAGCGATGTCTGGGCGCATGGTCAAATGGTAATTGATATTATTGGAAAGGATTATCAAATGCTCGAACAGACGTGTAAATATGGTTTGGACGAGGTCCACGATATCTTTGACGATATTTCCTGGAGACGATTGATTGATCACTTCAACACGTACGACAATTCCGTTGTTCGCAATGAGATTAAAGAGCACTTTGGTCTGGATGTGGCTTTACCTGCGCGCTCTACCATTGTGTCTAGTAAAAAGAATTTTTACCGGATCGAATTCCCGTCGGCGTCTCGCCCAATTGATTTTCAAGGAAGTGGATCGAGTCAAGATGCTGGGTTGATTCTCTCTGGATTAATGATTTATCAATACGATTACGTCGATTCAAGCCAATTTGAACTCGCCCAATTGTTGCGCGATCGCGACACGATTTTGAAGCATTTTATGCCTCACGAGATTCAAGGGTTGTACATGGGAACGCAATACGAAGACTTCATCTATCCAGAAGGAAATGTGGCGTTCAGCGCCGATGGAAAGGTCCAGGGATACGACATTCGTGGGATGTTTAAATTCACTGGAAAGCCAATTCACAGCACAGGAGGTGCTTTTTGGGAGTTTCATTTTAAGCATCCAAAACGCGATAAAATGATTTGCCTTAGCGGTTATGTAGATGCACCGTCAACTACCAGTTGGACACACCCAATTCGGGAATTGCAGGCAGTTTTACGAAGTCTGAAAATCGAATAAATGAAAATTACCGCGACCATTATTACGCTAAATGAAGAGCGCAACATTGGGCGTTGTATCGAGTCTCTGAAACCTGTCGTGGACGAAATTCTCGTGCTAGACGCTTTCTCTACAGATCAAACTTTGGCGATTTGTGAAGCGCAGCAAGTAATTGTCGAGCAACGGCAATGGCAAGGTTATTCAGAGAGCAAAAATTACCTAAACAGTAAGGCGCAATTCGAATATATATTATCCATTGATGCGGATGAGGCATTGGATCAAGAACTGCAAGAAGCGATTTTGAAGGTCAAGGAGAACGAATCACCACAGGTGTACAGTGTAAATCGACTGACCAATTATTGTGGGCACTGGGTCAAACACGGCGGTTGGTATCCTGATGTTAAAGTCCGCTTATTCCCGAAAGAGGGAAGTCGTTGGGAAGGAGCACACGTTCACGAAGAATTGATCGTTCCTGCAGAACTTAAAGTAGAGCCGTTGCCAGGGCATTTGGAACATTTTTCGTATTATTCGTTCGTGGAACATCGGGCACGTGCCGATAAATATTCGTCCCTAACAGCCATTAAAATGTTCGAAAAAGGAAAACGCGCTAGTGTTTTAAAACCATATTTAAGTGCGGTCGGGCGGTTTGTTTCCATGTACTTTTTGAAAGGGGGAATTCTCGATGGTAGAATGGGATTTAAAATAGCACAAATTAGCGCCCAATCGAATGTTTTCAAATACAAAGAATTGCGCCGATTAGCGCGTGAAGAAAACACATGAATTTAGACGGAAAACGTATTGTTGTGAGCCGAACAGATAGTATCGGCGATGTGGTTTTAACGCTGCCTATGTGCGCGTGGATCAAAGCAAATTTTAAAGATTGCCAAATTGTGTTTCTTGGAAAAGGATACACGCGTGCAGTCGTGGAAGCCTATCAACATGTTGATCGTTTCGAAGATTGGGCATCCTACATAAATGTCCCGAAGACCGACAAGATTCAGCAATTCAGAGCCTTGAAAGCTGATGTGATTATACATGTTTTTCCGGACAAAGAAATAGCTTCTCTGGCCAAAAAAGCAAGAATTCCAGTACGGATTGGAACCTCGCATCGATCGTATCATTTGTTGACGTGCTCGCATCGGGTACATTTTTCAAGGAAGAAGTCTGCACTTCACGAAGCCCAACTGAACCACGAATTATTGCGCCCTTTGGGATTAAAACAGATTCCCTCAATGAAGGAATTGTTGGAAACCACCGCTGCATTTCAACCGAAGAAAGTGGAACTCCCCGAGTCGTTTGCCGCCGTGAAAAACGCAATAGTTTTACATCCGAAATCACAGGGAAGCGCCCGTGAGTGGCCCGTTGAAAAATACGTAAATCTCGCGAATCGTCTGGTCGCAGTTGGAGAAACCGTAATTTTCACTGGAACTGAAAACGAAGGGGTGCAGTTTCGGGATCAAATTCCTTCAAACGATCTCATTTTGGACTCAACGGGGCAATTATCTTTAGAGCAATTAATGACTTTGATTGGAAGATCAAAAGGCTTGGTCGCTTGTTCCACAGGTCCGTTGCACATAGCCGGGTTTTCGGGAATAAAAACGGTGGGACTTTTTGCGCCCAAAAGACCGATCCATCCAGGGCGTTGGCAAGCGTTGGGTCCCAAGGTGACGATACTCGTTAATGATAAAGAATGTGAAGCCTGCAGGAAAGGAAAAGCATGCCTTTGCATTGAAGAAATTGCTGTGGACAGGGTTTTTACTGCGTTACAGGATTAATGCCCGACTCAAATTACTATTAGAAACCAAACAATGCGTGTGCTTCAGTTTTTCCGTTATATCGTTTATTTGAACGTGATCGTCTCACTTTCAACAGGAATTCTTTCTGCTGGATACGCCCACATGATTGGTTTGCATCATACGTATGGCTATTATGGTGTTTTCGCTTTCCTTTCTACATTTGCCGTTTATAACGGACAGCGTTTGTTTAAAATTAGAGAGGCGAAAACCAATTGGATGATTTGGGTACGTGAAAATGCCAAAACAATCGGTAGGATTACCTTAATTGCTCTGGGATTGGCATTTCTTTGCTTCCTAATTTTACTCCCCTATTACGGGAATTTCAATGCTGTTTACCTTTTACTTTTGTCTAGTGTGATTTCCGTATTTTATGTCATGAAAGTGCGGAAAATAAACCTGAGAGAAATCCCCTACATTAAAATTCACTTAATTGCAATTACATGGGTGATCGTACTCGTGGTTCTACCTTCTTTGCGCTACGAAATCACGAACTATGGAACGTTTCTATTGCTTTGCCTTTCCCATTATTTCTATGTTTTAGCGGTGACAATTCCCTTCGATATCCGAGATTTAAAATACGATATGCCTTCGCAAAAAACGATTCCTCAGTTATTGGGAATTCAAGGAGCCAAAGTATTGGCATTGGTACTACTACTTGTTTTTGTGGTTGGGGTGTTGTACGTAGGCGTGCCACTTGCAGACAATTGGTTGTTTTATTTTGCCGTAATCGTTCAGGCGTTGTTAATTCTAGGTATGCAACCCCACCGTTCGGATTTGTATTGTGCTGGAGGAATCGATGGAGCAATTGCGCTTCTGGGATTGGCTTATTTCTTCTATTAGGGGTTCTAAATTAGGTAGGCGATTCTCGCAAGATTGCGTACATATACGCATTGATTACGGTAAATGTTCTGTAAATCAATTAGTATAAAAGTGTAGGTTTGTTCGTAACAAGGTCAAGAACCAACCAAAAACACTATTTATGAAACAGCGTAGAAATTTCGCGTACCTATGTTTTATTGGCTTGAATTTCCTCTTTTTAGTAGGATGTGATAGCTCAGGAACAGAACCCACAGAACCGGATGCAGGCGAGTGTCCTCCACCGATGGCATGGCTATCAGAAAACCCTATTCCAGAACCCGATTATGCGAACTTTCCGTGTGGCTACACAATGGACGGCGATGAAGTAAGTAATCGGGCATTTCATGAGATTTCCTGGCAATACTTTCTTTGGTTAACGGAAGAAGTAGAAGAGGGAGGGGAAACGATGTTGCGTTTTGAAACCATGTACAATGATGCCTCGATCAACTTGAGTGAAAATGATCCAGCAGGCAAAACCCATATCCTAGGAGGAATTCAACAAGCACATTCTGAAGGTGTTTTGGTGGATGAGAACAAAAGAGCCGTGTACACATCGATGATGATCGATAATACGTATCGCGATTTTATCGTTTCAAACAAACTCAATGATCCAGAAGTGCTTAGAAATTTTAGCGCCACAACGGATTTCCCAGTTGGTTCGATGTCTTTGAAGGCCTCATGGAAAATTGTCCCCGCTGGAACAAGTGCTCCAAAAGGCGCATATACACGAAAATCAACGATCTATGATGTGGTGGACGTTAACGGAAATTTAATGACGTCAGACGTATTTTCCGACCCCGCAAAAAGAACGACGCGAGAAGAAACAGTGGCACTCGTAGGCTTCCATATCGCCGTTGTTGTGAAAGATCATCCAGAGTTCATTTGGGCCACATTTGAGCACAACGACAACGCACCAGATTATATTTTGAAAAATCAAACGACGGGAACAGGAGTTCCTAGCAATACGACGGAAACTTTCTATAAGGCAGGAACGGACGTTGCAAATTGCAATGTGGGCAATCTAGGAGCTATTCAGGTGGATCCCGTTACCCAACAAATCTCAGGTTATTATGGTGTAGATGCAACAACTCAGGTCTACAGACGCTACCAATATGGAGGAGGAACGAATGAAAACCAGCAAAACATTGAAGACTTAAATAAGGAAGTGCACCAAACTACCGATGCGCGCAAGATGTGGCAGAGCAATTATAGCGAAGTTGGAGCGGTTTGGTTCAACAAAGCGAATGCCCTGGTGCCAAATTGGTCTTTAACGGTGAATGATTCTATTCAAACGGGATCTAAAACACTCTCAAATGCGACTATCGAAACGTTTACACAAGATCCAAATCAGCCGAATAGCTGTTTCTCATGTCACAACACCATGCGCTATAACGCCACTGAAGGACCAAGTATTGAGGGCAAGAACGTACTTACCAGTCATATTCTTCTTAAGAATTATGTTAACGCCATATTGAATGGTGCTGTGAGTGTTCAGATAGACAGAAATCGCAAATAATAACTGCACAAAATTTAGCAACATGTCAACAAACAATATATTTAGAATCCACCCGGCAATTGGAATTGCGCGCGTTGGAAATAGTGAGGAATATTATCTCGGCCCTGAAACAATGGCGGGGATGGAAGGTGAAAATCCTGGAGATCCAATGGGAGGGTTGCCAATCAAGCCAGGTCAGGAAACTCAAACAATAACAAGCGACGACCTTCGGGACGCAAATGGACTTTTAAAACGCCAGGCAGCGCGGTTTAAGATTTATGCCTACGGGGATGATGAAATTCAAAAATACCCAACAGGCGTCGGAACAGAAATTAAAAAAGGAACTTCCATTAGCGTGAATGGTGTAGTCAAAGAAGTCGAGACAATACTCTGGCAAGTACATTTGGCGAATAAAAAAGCGAACAGTTGGATCGAACCAGAACAAGGTGTTTCGGCGTATGAGGGAAACATCACACCCCTTATTCGCAATCCAAAATTCCCAGGTTCAGCACCCATGGACATACTTCCAGGAGATAGATGTTCCAATTCGCAAGAGATTCTTAGTGAAACAGCACGACGCGAAAAACTGGTCATCGATGCAGGTCCTCATGTAATTAAAACAGGGGAAAATGTAAAATTTGATGGCACTAGTCAAAACCAATACATTTCTATGGGAGAACAAGGCCCTGAAGTGAAAAATGTCAATTATCCACGTCAATTTCCAGCATACCCAACAACAGCTCCAGCAAATGAAGTCATTGATACTTTGGGTGAAATGCATACGGATAACGATGGCCGCTTGATTGTCCTTGGAGGCTATGGGAAGGCTTCCGGTTTTGAAGGGAATGGGGTTTACAGTCCCGATGTTCCTCTTGAGGAAGCAGTGAATAATGACGGATGGTTTGATGACACTTCTGACGGTCCTGTAGAAGCAGTAATTCTATTCAAAGACGGGACTTTTCACCAGGTAGAAGGTAGCGCTTGGGTGGTAACTTCAGATCCTTCCTATGCACCGCAAGTACCAAACGTGGTTTCTCTTTGGGAAGACCTGTACAATACGTGGGTGGAAAATATGGAATTGGAACCAGCGATGTACGATCCGAATGCTACTACAGACACGCCAGTATCAAATCCTGCATTCGCTCTTGGAAAAGGATACAACCTCAATTATAAACCCGATTACGAAAATCAAATCCGTCCTATATTAAATGCGGCGCACTTGCAGATGTGGGCAACAAATTTGGTAGCGAACGGACAAGGGGCACACGATACCGTTGCACAACAACCGATGGAAGGGAAAAAATGGGTGGAAATCATGAACTTCATGCGGAATCCCAACCTTTCGAACAACGAAAACCAACAAAATGGAACGCGAATGCCACTTTCATTGGGTGATTCCGTAATTGATGACCCTAGCAATCCAAACAGTCGTGTACAAGACTTTTTAGCGATTTCGAGAACCCAATATTTCTTAATGTACAATTGGTTGATCAATGACACTGTCACAACTGGAACGCCTATTGGTGCAGGGGAAAAATTGGATCGAAATGTGCTTGGAAACTGCCTCGGAGGACGTTTTTCACCAGGAATTGAAATGACGTTCATCATTCGCGATGTCGATTTGTATCAAAACTGGAAAGACGGAAACAATTACAATCCAGCGGGTCCTTTTAGAATCAATGGCGCGAAGATGAATTACGCGAACTTGGCAACGCCAGCCTTGGAAGTTGGATATACGCCGACGCACAAAACGCCCGTAGAACCTGGGGATATTTGTAAATTCATGTCGATTCCATGGCACACGGATTACAACTCTTGTGCAACACACGAAACGGGGAATACGGATAGTAATATGACGTATTGGTCTTGGCCAGCACAACGTCCAGTAGCGGTTTATACATACGACGATGTAGCTTGCAACGCTTCCCTCGATTTCCAGCGCTATTCTGTACGTGGCGAAGGGACAAATGCCTACTGGAAAGATGGCGTGATTGTTCCTTACGAGCAAGGGTTGGTTTCCAGTCGTGTAGGACGCTTCCAAGAGTATATCGATTTCGTGAAGAACTGGCACAATGTCGGTGTGGTAATGCAGGGAACGAACATCAATCAAGAGGGAAAACAACCGGTTTCTATAGATCTAATCAAGGATTTTTTCCTGGAAGTAGAAAGCAATTTTGTGGAGGACGAAAGCAACAAAGTAGTACCTGGACCAATTCCAGCGAATCAAGCTGTGGCACCGCCAGAACCAAAATGCCCCCACGCAGCAAAATACATGAAAAAGGACTAAGCGCTGCATGAAATCAGTTGCCGTTGTTATCATTGGTGGTGGTCCTGCGGGGTGCACCGCTGCGATTGCCCTGAGAAAACAAGGAGTGCAGGATGTACTTGTGTTGGAGGCGGGTTGCTACGAGAAATTTGTGATCGGCGAGAGTATTCCTCCGAGCGCAAAAAAAGTATTCAATCAGCTGGAAATCTACCATGATTTTCTTCAGGAAGCACATCTTCCTTGTTACGGCACTTGCTCGCATTGGGGCGATGACAGAAAAGGGTTCAACGACACGATACTCAGCCCTTACGGACATGGATGGCACCTGGACAGGCGTAGATATAATCTATTCCTGTCCAGAAAAGCCGTCGAAAGCGGAGTGGAAGTACAATGCAAGGCGACGTTTTTAGGCGCCGAGATTAAAGCCGATGGAACACGCGTCATTGAATTCCTTCAAGACGATCAACGCAAAACCGTATCTGCTCAATTTGTCATTGATGCTTCTGGCGCGAAGAGTGTTTTTGCAACGATACAGGGAAGCAGACAAGAAAAAGGGATTCCACTGTTGTGTTTGACCCGAAGATTTAAAATCAGTCCTGAGGATACCGTCTCGTCGCTTACACGCATTGAAGCTGTGCAAAACGGTTGGTGGTATGGTGCCAAACTGCCTAACAATGAGTTGTTGGTGGCCTTTTATACAGATCAAGAAACCTTAAAGGAAACCAAAATGCAACTAGCAGACGTTTGGATGAAAGCACTTTACCAAACGAAAAGTATTCACGAAAGTATACGTGAGGAAAATGCAATGAGCGCTTCGGTTAAAGGGTTTCCAGCGCATTCTTTCTGTCTGGATCAAGTGGCGGGAAAAGATTGGCTGGCGCTTGGAGATGCGGCCTCTTCTTACGATCCAATTACATCCAGAGGGATATACAAATCCATGACGGATGCACTTGTCGCCGCTGAGGGAATTGCTGCGTATCTTCGGGGTGAAAACCTTGACTTGACACCATTTGATACATACGTAAAGTCCAATTATCAAGCGTATTTGTTGGAACGCGCCCATTATTACCAACTCGAACAACGGTGGAAGAACGAAGCATTTTGGAAAAAATTCCACGGATTGACATTACAGCGAAATCAGTCCGTTTCCCTCACACCAGTTTCATAAGGCGACACAAAAAAGCCCAGTAAGAAAAATCCTACTGAGCCTTAGTTTGCAACAACGTCCATTGTTTGCCTGTTGAGCGTTAAATGGACGTGCTATGATGATGAAAGTATATCCAATTTATTTTAAAGACAAGGTCTTAAGGTATGCGATGTATGCTTCTAAAGAACCTGCTAACATCAAGTTTACCGCTGCTTTTTTGTTAAGTGTATTTTTCATGGCTCAAAGTTTAAAAGTTGTTTGATAGTGCTAAATCAAACAGTGTGCCAAAAAAATAGTAAAACGCAGAAAACCCTATGAATAAAGGGATGTGACGC
Source organism: Crocinitomicaceae bacterium (assembly GCA_050289845.1). GTDB lineage: Bacteria > Bacteroidota > Bacteroidia > Flavobacteriales_D > Crocinitomicaceae > UBA4466. The sequence goes on from JBNKGN010000013.1 coordinate 10,046, forward strand.
AGTGCAATAAAAGAAAAATTTTACTTGAGACGGTTAAATGCTGTTTGCATTTTTTGAAGAGTGTCGTATGACAACATAAAATACGCCTCTTCCTTGTCGTGAATTCGCACAATATTTTTGCTCAATTTGTTGCGATTTACGGTATACAACTCCCCGACGATGGTAACATCTTGCTCAAGTACACGAAAACAGGTTTCAAAAAACTTATCGACTTCTTTTATCGATGCAAATTGAATGGAATGAATTTCTTTCAAAGATTTTAAATCCCGAAATTCAAGGGCAAAGGAATTACCAGCATGCATCAATCGATTCGTCGAATTAATCACGTAAATGTCAATGGTATCAGCCACCACAACAGTGGAGTCCTCTTGCGCAAAACTCGGAGCGCCCATCAAAACAAACAAAGCAATTACCAACGATTTCATAGCATTTAAATTTGCGGCGAAAGTACAAAAATTGTTTCAGAAAGGCAGAAGAACACAGCGCAGACACGTTTTCTAGCAAGAAGCTTAAACAAGTGTTTCCCGTTCCAACCATTCCAAATCGCCAGGCAATTCGGTAGATGTAAACTCGAGGTGAATCACTCTTCGCTTTTTTTGACTTTTCGATTTGGATGATGCATGCAACAAAAGTGGTCGCATTAATTGTGAAATAATTTTTCTCCCCAAAAGGCAACCATCGAAAAAATTTCACGTATTGCTTGCAGAATTGCAATAGTATCATCTACTTTTGCAGCAGATTTTAGAATACAAACAAAGTAAACACAAAGCAAAATGTTCCAGTTAATTGAAAATAACAAGCCGCAATCAGATCTAGGATTTGATCCAGGCATGCTTTGGCACTTCACCGCTTTGTAGTTATTATATACGCAAACAACATTGAAAGTCCGAAGCACACGTTTCGGACTTTTTTTATGGCGTAACCCATCTCAGTCCGATATCTAGGAAAATAAGTGTTCACCTGTGTACTACTGTGCATAGGCCTGAACGCAAACACTTCGTCGTGAAGTAGCATGAAATTATTATGGGAAAGAAACTAAAAGGGAAAGACCTAATCAAATTGGGTTTCCCGCAAGATAATACGGTCAATATTGTTTTAGGGCAGTTGAACCGATACAAGAAAAAACAAACAAAAGAAAAAAATCTGGAGGAAGCCAAACTGGTTTTGAGCAATCCGAAAGCGTATCACGGAGATCCTGTTTGGGGAAAAGTAGCCGAGGCACTTGTGCAACCCGTGGAAGTGAAAAGACATACAATGAAAGCCGTTCGCGCGCCTTTTTCTATCTACGGAGAAGAGGAAATCGACGATCAGGCGAAGTACCAAATGTACAACGCGCTCAAATTGCCGATTTCCGTATCAGGAGCGTTAATGCCCGATGCGCATTCGGGGTATGGACTGCCAATTGGGAGTGTTTTGGCAACTGAAAATGCCGTGATTCCTTATGGCGTTGGAGTAGATATTGGTTGTAGAATGGCGCTGTCTATTTTTCCAATGGAAGTGAGTTATTTGAAAGGCAAGAGAGACCAATTGAAGAACTTGCTCGCCAATCATACCAAATTTGGTATGTACGAAACGCACAAAGTTAAACACGATCACCCGGTGTTCGAGCGATCAGAATTTTCGGAGATTCCCTTACTAAGAGGCTTGAGAACGAAAGCGTATCAGCAATTGGGGACATCGGGTGGTGGTAATCACTTTGTCGAATTTGGTGTCGTTGCAATTACCGATCCGCGTAATAAATGGGGACTTCCTGTCGGAGATTATGTAGGATTATTGTCGCACAGCGGCTCTCGTGGATTGGGGGCAAACATCGCGAAACAATATACATATCTCGCGACCAAACAGTGTCCGCTGCCGAAAGAAGTGCAACACTTGGCCTGGCTTGACCTAAACACACACGACGGTCAGGAGTATTGGTTGGCAATGACCCTTGCAGGCGATTATGCAAAGGCATGTCATGATAATATTCATGCGAGAATGGCAAAATTGCTGGGCACCAAAACGCTCGCAACGATTGAAAACCATCACAATTTCGCATGGAAACAAACGGTCAATGGAAAAGAGTGCATTGTGCATCGAAAAGGAGCGACTCCTGCTGCGAAAGGTGAATTGGGCATTATTCCAGGGTCGATGACTGCACCTGGGTTCATCGTGCGTGGTCTGGGAAATGAAGACGGCCTTTTGTCAGCTTCGCATGGGGCGGGAAGAGTGCATTCAAGAAGTGCCTGCAAGAAACAGTTCACTCAAAGCGAAGTAAAATCCGTTTTGAAAGACGCAGGTGTGGAATTGATTGGTGGCGGCATTGACGAGGCTCCAATGGCGTATAAAGACATCGATCGAGTAATGCGAAATCAAACGGATTTGGTGGAAGTCATTGGTTCTTTCACCCCAAAAATTGTCCGAATGGACGGAAAATAAAGAAACAATGAAACGATTTATACAAATCACCTCGGGAAAAGGCCCCGAAGAATGTTGCTACGCGGTGGCACAAGTGCTGAAAAAGATCCTCAAAGAATGCAAAGCTGCGAATTGTTATTTCGAAGTGGTTCAGAGAGAAACCAGTGGGATAAATGGAAACTTGCATTCGGCGACCTTGTGGATTGACACTAAAAACCATCCTTCGATTCTCATCGATTGGCTGGGAACGATTCAATGGGTCAGTCAAAGTCCCTTCCGCGTGCACCACAAAAGAAAAAACTGGTTCATCGGTGTCTTCGAAATTCCGGAGACATCGATAGGAACCTTTCAATTGTCGGATGTGCGTCACGAAGCGATTCGCAGTAGTGGCCCAGGCGGACAACATGTCAATAAGGTGAGTTCGGCGATTCGGGCGGTACATATTCCCTCGAGCTTGGCGATCAAAGTAATGGATACGCGATCGCAGCTTCAAAACAAACGATTGGCGAACGAACGACTGGAACGACTGTGGAATCAACAGCAAATTGATAAGGTCAAAGAAGCGCAAGAGCAGCACTGGATGAATCACATGACGTTGGAAAGGGGAAATCCAACGAAAATCTTTGTTTCCAGCGACTTTAAACAAAAAAGAACGATAAAAAAATTTCGCGACCAACGTAAAACAGAGAAGCAAAATTGGCAGCGAAACGCCTAAAAAGAGATAAAATGGAACATAATAACTACTTAATTAAAGCGCTTGATGCGTATCCGTACGATTTGGAAAATGCGATCGAGTCGTTGCATTACGCTTTGTCTTGCGAACCAGAGAATCCCGTTGCTTTGTGCTTGATGGGACGCATTTATTTTGATGTGTACGAAGATTATGAAACAGCAATCGATTATTTTGAGATGGCTCTTCAGGAAAATGTGCGTGCAACGCAAGTATATTCTCATTATTTGTTGGCGTTAATCGATAATGAGGATTTCGAAAAAGCGGAGAAATTCATCGATTTTGCATTAACGGTAAAAGGATCAGACAAAGGGATGTTGTATGCGCGAAGAGCAGCGATTTGCGAGTGTCAATTGAACGTAAAAAAAGCAATCAAAAACGTGGAAAAGGCAAAACAATATGCGTTTAACAATGATTTTATGAGTTTTTTGGAATCATTTATAGAGCGCTTGGAGAAAAAAGGACCCCAAGTGGAGGAAGGCAAAAAAGAGAAGAAAGGGAAGAAAAGAAAGTGATTGGGAGAGTTCCAAGAAGCGTGCATTTTGATATTTATCGAAATATCAAAACGATAACCCTAAGAACAATTAAGTACGTGGATCCAATTCGGATCCACGCACTTTTGCCGCATAAGTAGCGTCTACTGCTTTACAATTTGTATAATCCTTGATCTTGATTTTCCATGAAGATCACTGAAGTGAAGCGTGTACAACCCAGGGGCAAATTCTTGAATGGAGATTTGTTCCAACGACTCCGTTAGTTCAAATGCTGCGACGTAACGACCTTGATTGTCGAAAAGTAGTGCCCTTTCAAAATCGGCTTTTTCACGCGAAATGGACAATTCACCTGTTGTGGGATTCGGATAGATTTTTGTCGACCCAGCGCTTTGTTCAGAAAGCGATGCCGTTAAACTACAATCGAACGCTGTTTGGATGACGGCTGGACTATTGAAAAGCGAATGATGGAGGGCATTCCACAGTTGATCGTCTTCTTGTCCCAGACGCCAAATACCAATTCCACCGATATAGTCGATCAGGTCGTTTTCGAAAAGAGCACTTAATTTATAATCGAGTGAAATACTGTCCTGATAATAACACACCCAGTCGATTCCGTTGAGGTTTATCGTAAAATAGGGGTCTTTTCCGTTGGGATCGCGCTGAATTGTTGTGACGTTGTGTGCTGCGATTAATTCCTGGGCTTCTTTGTAAGTCAGTCCAATGCCAGGATCATTCAAAGTGTGGTTTTCAAAGTTTTCTTTCCAGCGATACCCATAAAAAGGAATCCCTAATTGTATTTTTGAGGGATCTATAATTTCACTCACTGCGAAAAATGCCACGTCGTTCATCCAGTCTGGGGTTGATTGACAGCCCGCTGTTGGAGGAGGGTTTGAATAGGTCGGAGAAGTTGCCCAATGCAAATCGTACGTCATAAGCAGCATTTCATCGACGGCATTTCCGATGCGCTCGTAATTTTGCGCTTGCGGTCCATACCATGTTCCAGGTCCCACCTTCGTGTGAACAGCCGTTGTTAAAAGTTTGTTCTGTGCATGGACAATCGTGGAGAGGTCTTCCATAAACAACGAGTAATTCGATTTATCAGTACGCAACAAACTTTCATAATCAATATCAATTCCTGCAAATTCTGGATGATCCAAAAGCACCTGGTTCAAATCGTTCAGATGTTGTGAGCGCACAGAAGGCGTTGTTAACATATAGTGTACGCCATTTTGATCAAAATCACCCAGGTCGGAATTATAGTTAAAAGCAACGGGAATAATCTCAATATTGTGCGCAATACAGTAGTCGATGATGCCCACACTATCAACAATGTCATACCAATAATCAAGATGGGCGACGGGATCTAACCCGAGAGGAAGGTTTTGTCCTGCACGCAGTTCCCCCTGTGTCGTTATTGAATAAAGTTGAATCCGAATTTGATCGATGTTTTCGCCGTAGCGCTGAAGTGAACACCAGGCGTTATCAATGTCAAACAAAGGAAAATAGGCCACCACTTTTTGATTTGCAAACGTTTTTCTATTTGAAGTAATGGGCTTTACAATTTGAACATCGTATGCTCCGCTTTGGGCGTTGACAACTCCCGTTTCGAGGTATTCCACCGCAACACTTTGTCCATTCGCCGTCATTGTTATTTCATTCGGTAAAAACGCCTTCCAATCCTCCACGCTAAAAGACGGAACCCACTCTCCATTTAAAACAAAAGATTCCCCTACGGCCAAGTCAGTGTTCCAGGTTGGACCAGAAAGCAGGACTTCTCCTGTCGTTGCATCAATGGTTGTTTTTTGGACCACGCCCCAAGTGTTGTTTAAAGCTTTCCAAAACGTGTGGATTTCCCAATTGCTTAGGTTAACGGTTCCGGTATTTTCTACTTTTAGATAGTATTCTCCTCCGAATTGCGCGTGTTCGATTGTGGACGGAATGCCGTAAATGAAGTAACTATCGTCATCTGGATACCCTATTGTTACGGTTACTTTTGATTGTGCGTTCGCAAAGTGCGTAATAGCGGAGAGTACGTAGAACGCAGCGGATAAAAGCAAAGTTCCCGACGACAAATGCAGTTTTCTTTTCATATTGATTTTCTTTTAAGCAAGAAATAATAAGGATTTCTCGAAATGTTTTTGAAATGCAAAACTATGTGAAACCCCACTATTTATGCAGGAATTGGAACCTGAGGTCTTTCGGATTGATCAATTCAAAAGACTTAAACAACAAAGATTCGGTGTCGATAAATCAAAGCAATCGATGCGTATCGAAAAATGAGAGGGCTGATTGTAGAGAGTCCGCGGCTCAATTTTATTGGTATCTTACTTGGGATGAAATGGTCACTTTTTATAGGAATTCTTTTCTTTTCGTGGATTGCCACGGGACAAATTACAGCTGGAGAGGAGCGAAAGGCACGCAGTATATTGGGGGAATCATTCACCGAACTTCCAACACAAAAGAGCTACACACAGCATTTTGATTGTGAAGAATGTCTTCCCGATACATGTTTGGTTAAAGTTGGAGAAAAAGTAGGTGCCATTGCGAACGAGGAATTCGTTTTATTCCATGACCCTATTAGTTTTAGTGCAGAGCAAGAGGTCTATAAAAGTATTCGAAATACACCTGTCACCACAGGAGAGTACGCCCAGTTCGAAAATTGGGTGCGTGATTCAATTGCCATGGAGAAGGTGTTTTGGCGTAGTGGTTTTCGCGATTACAACGCCAAATTCATTCTTAGAGACAAGAAAAAACAGTATTTCGAGGATGGTCAACCCATAAAAATTTACAGTTTAGGCCGTTATGAATTCAGAGAAGAAATCACTTTTGATAGAAACTATGTATTGGACTATACAAAAGAGGATTTGGTGCCAGTGTTGGCGGACATGTACATACCACAACCCGAGAGGATTCTAAAACTTCGCGTATTTGACAAGCGAAAATTCTCGTACGAGTATATGGAAACTTACGAGTCACTCGAGTCACTTTCATGGGATTCGGTCAAAACGTATTTTCCGAAAGCACAAGCACAGGGCAGTGTTGTTTTCAATGTGAAAAGTAGGATTCCCATCATGCGCGCGGAATATGAATATGCGAAACGGTCTACTCGCAATTGGGATGAGTTGTATGTCCTTGGCTCAATCGGTGTAAAAACCTTACAGGAGCATCCCGTCTATGGTGTTAAAAGTTTTCAGGCGGATGCCTTTTGTAATTGGAAACAAACGGAATTGCAACGCCAATTTGATGCGAAAAACGTAGCTTATAAAGTCGTCGTAACCCTTCCAACAAAAGCGGATTCTGAAGGAACACCAATGGACAATCTTGCGTACACGATTCCAGAAAGAAATTACACCGACCAATGGAAGATTACGAACAGCGAATACAAAGAGTTTGTAGCGCATGTCAAAGATTCTGTTTTAAGAGAAACGCTCTTCTTATATCTAGAGTCCAACGATGATGCGATCCGATATATAGAGTATTGTAAGCGCTACTTTGATGAAGGTGCTTTGGAGTTTGTTGATTTTGACAAATATGAACAGCGTGGATATTTGCGGGATTACTTCTTCTTAAATTACGCTTCAAAAATTAAGGTCAACCAACACGTCCTTGACTCCATTGTACAAGAGGTTCGCCCTGATTTTTACACCTACAAATATTACATCAAGGATGCGCACCGACTTTCGCTCGAAGGAATTTATACCAAAGGCGTACAAGGTTCTTCAGATAGACGGTTTTTCGATACAACGCTTTGGGGAGCATGCGTTCACCAGCATTTCGATTATTATGAATCTTTTGGTAAAGATTACACCATCACCACATTCAATCAGTTGGGAGAAAATCACGCTATTCGGGTGCACGCGAATCTTCAACCATTTATACAGCCCATTTCTGTAGCAATACAGCCCGAGAACTCACAGGAAATACCAGACAATGAAGAATTTATTCAGTCCATTAATTACGAGCAGGCCCTCGCCTTTTACAATTGGAAATATCCAATTCACCTGGCCAAAGAAGATGATGACTGGCAGGATTTCGTGCTTCCAAGTAAGGAAGAATTTCAAACGGTGCAGCGAGGAGGGGAGATACTACGGAAGGCATCAACCATCGATTTTCCGGGGACAACTTTTCGATATGTCGTGCATCTTTTTCCGAGATAATACAATGTAGGTATCCCTGGTATTGAATGCCAGGAAGCCAACGCCTTGATCCTCGTTGCAACGACTAAATGTTACTTGCCACCCAATCGCACAATTCAACGATGGTGTGTGCTTGCGTAATTTTAATCGATTTGTGTATTGTTGTCGGTTTGGAAGAACTTTTAGGGAAACAACCCGAATATTCAAAATTGTCGCTTCGTGAAGGTGACACTATGCAAAGGTAAGATCCGCGACTATTCTCGAAGCCCAAAATAGTAGTGATGGTTCCTTTCAATAATTCTGCCCAACCTTTCGGTTCACCTTTTATCGCATCCATGGGGTTTTCAGTAATGCACATTGCGTACGAAGCGGCTTTCATACTTTTGGGGTCCGTATCTGCATTCACGCGCAATCCAAGGCCTTTATCACAAATCGAGTAGTATTGCTGTTGAGTGATCATAGTGGTTGTTTTGATTTTGACGAAAGTTACAGAATGTAAAACGGAAGATCGTTACGCACAAATACGTAAAAGATGGGTTATAAATACGTTTAATTTCGATGCTCATCAGGTGTTATATGCCGTATGCCGCAGGAATAACTCTTTTCTTTAGAAGATCGCAATCAGAAGCCATTCGAGCACTATCTATAAATTTGGTAGTTTAGAGCAATAACCGCGTTCACTAGAATCGTCTGGCGCCATTTTTGGGGTTGGGCAACGACTGTTTCGTCTTGGTGTTCGCTGAAATAACACGAATAACCAATCATTATGACCAAAGAAATTCAATGCAACGTCAAGGTAAAAAATCTTGAAATACTTAGCGGGAGCTATGAAATCCAGGGGATTGTTGAAAATTACGTAGGAGCGGCAATCGCAAGGTCTTCGTTTGAAGGTAGCTCTTTTACCGCCAATTTAAACACCAATGAGTCGGAGTATTTTGCCGTGACTGTTTGGATTGAATCGTATTCCTTGAATGGGCAGCAACATACCGTTGAAGGAACTTCTATTTGCTTATTGGCGACATTCTATTTGCCCGATACAGCTCTTGTTGCCGTGTGTCCTGAATCGTCCATCGCCTCCATTTATGCTTTTGCAAGAATGACAAGCGTGAATGCCGACGGACTCGTGAGTATGAAAGGAACGCAGCGAAATATGAAAATCGCTTATGGAATGAAACAAAATTTCTATCTAACGGAAGGTAAGCTCTCCGAACGTATTCAGAAATCACCAAACGGTTTTGAGACGAACAGTTACCCAATGTTCAATTCTCTTTGCAATTTATTGTATTACAGTGCAACCGATCCGTCTTTCTATGCGCAGTTTTTGGATTTGGCCTGGCACGATACGGGTGCATCGAACACGAGCTTTCTTGGTTCCGTTCGAAATATGCTTCACGATCCATTTACCCATGCGAAAGAAATTTATGAGTTGGTAGCCAGTAAAAATGAAGTGTACAATAATTCGTTAACCACGATGAATGTCTCGGACAATCAAAAGGCACCGAATCAGTGGACGTTGACCTTCAAAACACATACCTCGGGCTCGTTGAACTTTATCCCAAGCGGAACGGCTTTTGCGGTTTTTGATGCGAACGATCGCGTTTGGGTTGCCAACAATTTTAGATCGGGATCGGGAGATTCGGGAACCCATTGTTTGGTGTACAACTACGATGCGAGTCCTGCCCCGTTTTCTCCAGTTCAAGGCGGGGGGTTATTGGGCGTTGGCTTCGGTGCCGCAATTGATCCAGAGAAGAAAGTGATCTCGTTCGGAAATTTTGGTTGGGGCTCGGTCTATAACAATCCACAAGAAGGAAGTATTGCACGTTTTCATT
>JBNKGN010000014.1:0-19585 GCA_050289845.1 Crocinitomicaceae bacterium
AACGAATCCAGTGCACATCAAAATTTCAAAAAAGTAGTTGTTGATGCGAACGAAGGCGATACGATGTTGACGCTGAAAGAGATCACTCCCGTTCGATTGGTAAAAAACCCTTTTTACGCTAAATTGGCCGCGGCTTATGAGAAAGGTGCAACCCCGGAAGAATTGAAGACACTTCTTGGAAGAGGTCGTGCGAAAAAAGGGATGTTTGAAGGCGATTTGGAAGAAGGAGAACTCGAAATTGGACAAGTTTCAGGGTTGATCCACGAAATCAAGCCAGCACAAGACATCGTTCTAGAAATTCTGGAAGAATACCGCGCTGCATTGGCGGAACAAACCGCTGCTAAATTTACTTTTTAATGATTCACTTTGAACGATTTCAATTGGAAAACGGACTGCGCGTTCTTTTCCACCAGGATACAACTACCCCACTTGCCGTGGTCAATGTCCTTTACGATGTTGGCGCACGTGATGAGTCGGAAGAACAAACCGGATTCGCCCACTTATTCGAGCATTTGATGTTCGGCGGTTCCATTAATATTCCTGAATTCGATACGCCTTTGCAATTGGCAGGAGGAGAGAACAACGCTTTCACCTCGAACGACATTACCAATTACTACGATGTGTTGCCCGTCGAAAATATCGAAACAGCACTTTGGTTAGAAAGTGATCGAATGCTCTCCCTGGCTTTCACCGAAAAAAGTTTGGAAGTACAGCGCAGTGTTGTCATCGAGGAATTCAAACAGCGATATTTGAATCAGCCTTATGGCGATGTTTGGCTTCAACTCAGACCGCTTGCTTATGAACACCATCCATACAAATGGGCGACGATTGGAAAAAAAATTGAGCACATCGAAGAAGCAACAATGGACGATGTACGCGCATTTTTCAAAAAGCACTACACGCCTCAAAACGCCATTCTATGTCTTGCCGGAAATCTGGAACTTCCGAACGTAAAATCACTCGTCGAAAAATGGTTTGGAGATATTCCAGCTGGCAATCGTTACGAAAGAGACCTCCCAAAGGAACCTTTGCAGACGGAATTTAGACTGAAAGAAATCGAGCGAAACGTTCCAACAGATGCTTTTTACTACGCTTTTAAAATGGTAGATCGCTTGCATCAGGACTTTTACGCTGTCGATGCACTTTCGGATGCCCTGGGGCGTGATAAATCTTCGCGCCTGTACGTAACACTCAAAAAAGAATTGCGTCTGGCTTCAGAAGTCAACGCCTACATTATGGGATCGAACGACGAAGGCTTGTTGGTCATTAGTGGAAAATTAAACAATGGCGTAACTTTCGAACAGATCGATGAAGCCCTTTGGAGCCTCATTGATGAAATTCGCACCCATCCATTGTCGGCATCGGAACTCGACAAAATCATGGTCAAAATCCGTACGTCTAAAGCATTTCAAGACGAAGGGTTGCTGAATCGCGCCATGGGACTTTGTACGCACGAATTGCTCGGCGATGCTAATATGATCAATGAAGAAAACGAAGCCTACAAGAACCTTACCGCCGCGGATATTCACCGGGTAGCCATAAACACATTGCAGAAAGAACGTTGTTCATTACTGCGCATTAAAGCCAAAAAAAATGATTAATCGTTCTGAAGCTCCTAAGCTTGTTGCCATAGAATCTATACAATTCGTTGCGCCAGAAATTCTGGAGATCACTCCCTCTGTTCCGCTTTATCACATGCGTGAAGTAGCTAATGAAACGGCGCGTTTTGATCTGTATTTCAATGCAGGTAAAGCACGTGGAGAAAACAGTATTGCGTCTTTTGTGAATGGATTGCTGCTTACTGGCACACCTTCCAAAACTGCCATTCAAATCAACGAAGAGATCAACGCCTTGGGAGGATTTATTGAAACAGGGATCTCTTCGGAGAACGCTGTTATTTCCATGTATTGCTTACGTGAAAATCTCCTGCCCCTATTCAAAATTGTGATGAACGCGATCAAAGAAGTCGCTTTTATCGATAGTGAAATGGACGATTTCTTCTCGGATCGAAAACAAAAACTGCAGATTAGTCGGGAGAAAGTTTCGTATTTGGCGCAATCACATTTTCAGGAACGCCTGTTTGCTTCTGAACCAAGTTACGCGACGATTTTGAAAGATTCGGACTTCGACGCGGTATCCAGAGAAAATTTGATGGCATTTCATCAGACCTATTATCTGAAAGGACTTCAAAATGTTGTGGTGGTGGGAGCTATTGATACCAACACCATTCAAGAAATCATCGCAATCAGCCAACCGTTCTGTCTGGAGAAAACACCTGATTATGCGCGTGCCATCCAGAACCAATCAGGAAAAGACAGCATTGAAAAAAAGGATGCGTTGCAAGCAGCCATTCGCGTGGGACGTACGCTATTCAATAAAAGTCATCCCGATTATTTAGACTTCCTCGTACTGAACACGGTTATCGGGGATTATTTCGGAAGTCGATTGATGTCCAACATTCGTGAAGATAAAGGCTATACTTATGGCATTGGCTCCATGTTCGCTGAACTACAAAATCTCGGTTATTTTCTAATCGCTACCGAAGTTGGGGCTGATGTTCGAGAATTGGCTTTACAAGAAATTCGTCACGAAATTGAGCGATTGCAAACAGAATTGGTCCCTTCCGAAGAATTGGAACTGGTTCAAAATTACATGCGCGGACAATTACTGAAAAGTGCTGACGGTCCGTATGCGATGACCGATTTGTTTTTATCCGTAGCGATTCACGGAAGGACTTTGGATTTCTATAACGACGCTTTACATGCGATCAATACAATCACCCCAGAAAGAATTCGTTCGTTAGCCCAAAAATATTTGCAATGGGACGACATGACGATTGTCACCGCGGGATAGCAACGTTGCATTAAATTGGTGCGTCTTCATACTAGCGCGGCTAAATTTTCGTTAAGCAATTACATGAGAAAATACCTCTTCTTTCTATTTACGCTACTCTTGACTTTTGGGAGTGATGCATCGCACGTTTTAGGCGGTGACATTACCTGGGTTTGTCAAGGTGGAGGATCGTATGTTTTTCAATTAACTTTTTACCGTGATTGCAATGGTGCGGACGTGAATTCTGTGAGTGTTAACCTCGACGTATGGAATCATCCAACGGTCACACAAATACCGGTACAATTTATTTCTCGAACGGATGTTTCGCCGCTATGTACGCAAGTTTCTGGTGGGCCGAATCCTTTGGTTTGCGGAAATGGTGCTTTTGGCGGAAATGGTACTGGTGCTATCGAAAAAGTCATTTACCAAAGCGCTGCCGTCAATTTAACAGGGACACCGCCCTCAGAAGGTTGGATTTTTACTTACAAGGATTTTTCCAGAAACACGGCCTTAACAAATCTTCAGAACCCATCAACTTATGGTATAACGCTCGCATCCAAAATGTTTGCGATCCCCAACAGTCCTGGCGGCTGTATTGATAATTCTCCACAATTTTTGCAAGAACCTTATTTTGTAAGTTGTGTCGGCGATTCTTATGAATACAATATGAACCCCGTCGATCGCGATCTTGATTCTCTGGCTATTTCCTTTGGAACTCCTATGGATCGGTACACAGGAACTACCTACAATCCACCAGTGAATCCTATTCCCGTGCCTTATGAACCTGGATTCTCGGTAAACTCTCCAACGCCGGGCACTTCGATGAACGCTGGGAATATTCCTGCAGCTTTAAACCCAAGTTCAGGAAATCTCACATTTCTATCCATGAATTCAGGGAATTTTGCCATCAAGTTGGTTACACGGTCCTACCGTCAGGGTATTTTAATTGCAGAAGTGGAGCGCGAGATGCAACTTATCGTTCAAAATTGTAACGGTTCGAACACGCCGCCTTCCATTACAGGCCCGTTCGCAGGAAATTTTGAAACTACTGTAAATGCAGGCGATTTAGTGAACTTCAATCTGAATAGTTCAGATGTCGAACTTTTGCAGGACGGATCACCGCAGAACAACATTCTTACAGTAACGGGATTGTTAATTGGTCCCAACCCAACTTCCTCGGCAGGGTGCAACAACGGTCCTTGCGCAACCATCGATGCCGCACCACCAATTTCGATGCAACAAGGTGTCTCAACCAACTTCAATTGGCAGACGGACTGCGCGCATTTGATCAATCCGTATGGATTTGTCGCCGATGAAATCCCCTTCCATTTTGTATTTAAAATTCAGGACGATTATTGTCCGATTCCAAAAGTTCGGTACGCCACAATTACTGTAAATGTTCGCAATCCCGATATCATTCCAGCACCGTCGATTAATTGTATTCAAACGGCTCCCAACGGAGATATCACCTTGCAATGGGATGCTGCCACTGACGTGAACGGGTCCTTTGATAGTTATGAGGTCTACTCACTTCAGAATGGTTTATTAGGTTCGATTCCAACCATCGCTTCGACCAGTTTTACGATTCCTGCGCCTAATCAATTGGACACTTTTTATTTGGCTGTAGCGTCGGCTTGTTACGGCGCAACTTATCGTTATTCAGATACGCTATCCAACATTCATTTGACCCTAAATAATCCTGTGAATGGAACGGCAATTCTGCAATGGAACGATCCGATTTCGCCTGCGCTAAGTTCGATGGGAAATTATTATCACATTTATCAGGAATACCCTCTTGGCACCTGGTCGCTGTATGACAGTGTGCCATATGGAACGAATTTTTACATTGATACAATTACAGCTTGTTCGGCTCAAATAAATTATCAAGTCGTTTTGCCGAATGTTCCCTGTGACTATACATCTAATATTGTTGGCGATGTTCTCGAAGACATGATCACGCCAGATATCCCGGAAATCTACTCCGCTTCTGTTGACACGGCGACGAACCTCGTGACGATTAATTGGAATCAAAATGCGCAAGAAGATACCTACGGATACGTGATCTACACACTTGACGGCAATGGTTTTGTCGTGCCATTTGACACTGTTTGGGGCATTTCGAATACGACCTACAGTCACAATACCGTTACATCAGGGGGACCACTTACTTATACGGTTGCGGCGTTTGATTCTTGCTGGACAACAACAGTACCGCCTACCTATCAAACTTCCGCGAAGGCTTTGCTGAATACTACGGCATTTCTGAGGGCAACGCGGGATATTTGCGCAGGTGAGGTCAACTTAACCTGGACGGCGTATGATGGTTGGCCAGGAATAGATCAATATGTGATTTATGTTCGAAAGGAAAATCAAAACTGGATCGCTTTAGGAACTACCACTGGCACCAGTTACTCTGTCCCAGTTGAAGAAGCCAACAATTATTGCTTCGCGGTAGAAGCCGTCAGCACCACAGGATACAGGTCCTTTACAAATAAAGTTTGTATGTTTATCGCGGTACCTGGAGCACCTGCCTTCAATTACTTACAAGTAGCAACGGTGAATGGCGATCAGGTTGAATTGACGCATTTTATCGATTATTCCACGAATATTTCTGCCATTTCCATCCAACGTCAAAATTTTGAAGGTGTTTTCGAAGAAATAGCGCAATTACCTGTAAATGGGACGACGCTCACATATACCGACACGGAGGTGGACGTAGTTCTATACAGCTATGTGTATCGGGTTCAGGCAATCGATAGTTGTTCAAAACTGGGAGCAATTTCCAACGAAGCGAAAACGATGTTGCTTGACATCCAATACGATGGTGTTTCCAAAGAAATTTACCTTACCTGGAATCCATACCGCGAATTTGATGGTTCCATTTTAGGCTATGCAATCTATCGTGGGATTGACGGCATTTTTTCTGGACCTCCGATTGCCACTGTGCCAAACGGACAATATTATTACAACGATGACGTAAATACGATTGTTTCCACGGGGAAAATATGCTATTACGTGGAGGCGATTGAATCGACCAATTCATTTGGATTCGCAGAACAAAGTCATTCCAATAGAAATTGTGCGGTATTACCTCCAATCATATATATTCCCAACGCCTTTTCGCCAAATGGCGACGAGTTCAACAACATCTTCATTCCTGTCGTTTCGGATTTCGACCCAACATTTTATGACTTTACAGTGTACAATCGATTGGGACAACCGATTTTCCAAACAAACGATCCTACCATTGGCTGGACAGGTATTGTACAAGGAACAAATCAAATGGCTGCGAACGATACGTATTTGTACACCGTAAGCCTTCGTGATGGAAACGGAATCGAAATATTGAAACGTGGGCACGTTACCCTGCTGAAATAACTATTTTTGATCCGTGAATCGGATATTGATCATTCAAACAGCATTTCTTGGCGACGTTATTCTCGCCACGCCAGTAGTTTCTGAATTGAGACGCTTCTATCCGAACGCGCAGATTGACATTCTAGTCAAAAAAGGCAACGAATCGCTTTTAACAGGACATCCAATGATCAATGATGTTATTGTCTTTGACAAAGCTCATGGGAAATTCCGTTCCATGATAGGATTAATTCGTCGTTTCCGGAAATCCAACTACGACCTCACGATCAATTTGCATCGATTTGCCAGTTCAGGAATTATCGCAGGGTTTTCTGGTGCAAAAAAGCGCTATGGTTTTGCAAAGAATCCGTTTTCATTTTTGTACACGAAAAAGTTTGCGCACACTATAGGAGACGGCACACATGAAGTCAGTCGCAATCTTTCATTACTTGCAGAATTTGGTGCGGTAGAACTGCAGCGTCCCATCTTGTTTCCTTCTCAGCACGATTTTGACAAGGTCGACATGTACAAAAAGGAGGCATACATCTGTATTGCTCCAGCGTCTGTGTGGTTCACAAAACAGCTTCCCGAAGCGCAATGGGTCAAACTATTACAACGGGAATCAGACAAAAAAATCTATGTTTTGGGGGCACCATCTGACCAAGCACTAGCCGATCGTATTTTAAATCAGGTACCGAATTTAAACGCCGCTAATTTATGTGGCAAGTTGAGTTTGCTTCAATCGGCTGCGCTAATGAAAGATGCCACGCGAAATTATGTGAATGACTCAGGGCCTTTGCATCTCGCCTCATCTGTAAACGCGCCTGTAACAGCTTTCTTTTGCTCGACAGTACCAGCCTTTGGCTTCGGTCCATTATCTGATGATGCAACGATCGCCGAAGTCGTTGATTTGGATTGTCGTCCCTGTGGCTTACACGGTCATAAGGAATGTCCCAAAGGGCATTTTAAATGTGGCACTGACATCGTGATTTAACGAACAAGCTACGATTTTAATTTCAGTTCCATGATGTAGTCTTCCATCAGGTAATCTTTTCCGATATCAATATTTTCTTCGCCTGTGATTTCAAACCCACAATGTTTGTAGAATTCAATGGCTTTATTGAAACGATTGACATTAAGGTGAATGGTATGCAAATCCAGGTCAAAAGCCAGATCAATCGCTTTGTTGATCAATGTTCTGCCGAGTCCTTTACCATGTTCCTCGGGCAAGACATATATTTTGTGAACGCGCAGAAAATCGGCATCTGGATAATTCGGTTCCACACCGAGAAAGCCTTTCGCAACACCGTTTTCCTTCACGATGTAATAGAGGATTCCCGTCATAACCTCCTCTTCCAGCGTTTTCAAATTGTACATCCAATCGAGCATGTAATCGATTTGGTCCTTCTCTAAAATATCTTTAAACGCCACTGGCCAAATTTTGTGTGCCAGGTGATTCACCAAAAATACGTCCTCCTTTCCTAATTGAACTGTTTCAATCATAACCGCCTTTTGAGCGAAAATAGGAATTAATGCCCCTTCCGATAACTCGTGCTTATTTATTCTATGCACAAGGGTTTGTGTATCTCTTGAAACGTTCACCAACGGAAAATACGCCGGTAGAACGGGCTTACTGGATTGCGACCGTGTTATAAAAAAAGCCCTGATAGTCTCAACGTGATACTATCAGAGCTTTAAAAGAATTCAATCAAGTTTCTCAATGTCCACCTCTACCTCCTACTCTTGTAGGTGCAGATCTTGTGGGAGAAGGTTTTGGTGCCGATGGTTTCGGCGCAGTTCTCGTTGGCGTTGGACGCGGTGTTGAAGGTCGCGTCGTTGGTGTTGAAGGCGTAGACGGCGACGAAGGAACACTAAAGATCGTACGTTTCGGCTTGCTTTCAGCGGGTGTTCTCGGTTCAGGCGTATTCGGATTTTGGTCGCGAACGTCTGTCGATTGTGTCGGATTCGTTTTTATTGGACGTGTTCCACCTGTTGTACCCGTACCTCCTGGAGTTCTGATTGGAACTACCTGACGAATTGGTTCTCTTACTGGAGGCGCTGGATTGTGGTTTACTGTTGGTTTCACAGGCTTCACGGTTCTTGGATCAATTGGCTGACGCACAGGTGGCGCAGGACAAGGTGGAATATTTAAAAACGCGTTGTCGTAAATACATCCGTTCATATCTGCTTGCAATACGCCTGCATTCGAACAATTTCTTCTAGCTTGCTGGCGTTGCGTTGGATCAATATCATTGACGCTGCGAATTACTCTTGGAAAAGAACGATCCGTATACGTAAAAGTTGATTTCCCTGGAGCATAATCGAACAATGAGGTTGCTTGAGTGACGCGATGCGCATCGGCAAAGTCTCTTGCAACAAAAACAGCGCGCGTTCTTTCCCAATCGTCGTTATTGTTGGTTCCTGCGAAAATCGTATTGGGTGTTTGCCATGCACTTCCATCGAAATCGTTTCTTCCATTTCCATCGGCATTTCCAAGTACGCCTGAGTAGGTGTTGTTGCAATTAACCACGTTCACGGAAACATTATAGAAGGCCATTCCATTTGAATTTCCTGAACGAGCGTTAAGTGACTCCCCCGTTGGCCAGTCAACAATAAAAGATTGACCAGAGTGACGAATCACCCCACCATTTGGCAAGAAATAATGTGTCGAAGAAACTGTAACAGGCTGACCGTTCACACGAACAGGAGTGTTTCTGAATTGGTCTGGAAAATCGCCTGCGTACAAACAAACACGATCTCCATTCACATTCATCGCAACCGCTGTGTTTAAGGAGAAACTTTCTCCCGCAGCGCGCTGACGGGTTTGTACCTCCATGCGATTTTTTCCTCCTTTAGCCAGAACAAACTCTCCCACTGTTTGAAACGAGAAACGTTCTCCATCAAAGGAAATTAGATGTGGATCACCGTATGAGCGACCTTGCACACTTGAACAACTAGCAGAAGACACCATTGCGTTCACATCCGTCCAAAACGCACCATCATTAGGATCGTTTCGCAATCCTTCTGTGGTATTGATGATTTCATTTCGTGTTTCTGATGGAACCAATGCCAATACTTCCATCGGAGTTAAATTTTCCGGGAAGGTACGAACAGGTGTTGGTTCTTGATTAATCACAGCGGGAAGCGCTTCAGAAAGCCAGGCTCCGCGAACGGGGTCCCACTCATTTAGTGATTTTTTAATAGGCGCATAGTTTTGATCAAAGTTATCTCCTCTTTGGGCCCAAAGTGCACTTGACGAAAGCACTACTGTCGAAGTAAATAGTAAAAATATATTTCTCATAATAATCATTTAAGTCCAACGAAAACTCAGCAAATTATATGCCAATTCCCAAATTTTCTTCAAGATACCTATTCTGCCTTTGATACAGAAGGATTGCTCCTTCAATTTTTACGCTCAATTTTCCGTACTTAACGTTTAGTACAGGTGTTCCAAAGCGAATAGAAATTACAAAAATACGGCTTCAAAATTTGCGAAATACCCCTTCATGATTAGTATTTTCTTTCTGTAAATCGACCTTGAAATGGGAACCAATTGAGGAGGCCGAACATTTGCAAAAAAAAACCCTGACAAACTTGCTGTCAGGGCTTCCATATTCGTTAGCTTCGATATTATCCACCAAAGTCATCAAAACGTACGTTCTCCGCTGGAACACCCCACTCGTCGCACATCTGTACAACGGCATTGTTCATCATTGGAGGTCCACAGAAATAGAATTCAATATCTTCTGGGGAATCGTGTTTCTTTAAATATTGATCAATAACGGCCTGGTGTACGAATCCTAAGAAACCATCACCTTCCTCGTCTTGCATGTCTTTCTTCTCCACCCAGTTATCTTCAGGAAGCGGCTCAGAAAGTACCATATAGAACTTAAAGTTCGGGAACTCTCTTTCCAAATCGCGGAAGTAGTGAATGTAGAACAATTCTTCTTTCGAACGACCACCGTACCAATAAGTTACTTTACGATCGGTGCGTAGTGTTTTAAACAATTCGTACAAGTGGGAACGCATTGGCGCCATTCCTGCTCCCCCTCCGATGTACAACATTTCTGCATCAGAGTGGTTGATAAAGAATTCACCATAAGGTCCTGAGATAATAGCCTCGTCGCCCTCTTTCAAGTTGAAGATATACGAAGAAGCAATACCTGGATTCACGTTCATCCATGCGTTTCTGTTACGATCCCAAGGTGGCGTAGCAACACGTACATTCAACATAACTCTACGCCCTTCTGCAGGGTAAGAAGCCATTGAATATGCGCGAACAACTTCCTCGTCATTTTTCATCACCAAATCCCACAATCCGAACTTGTCCCAAGCAGCTCTAAACTTGTCAGGTGCTCCTGGGTGATCTTGCGGATGTGCATCGATGTTCATGTCTTTGTAGTTCACCACACATTTTGGAATCTTGATCTGGATGTAACCTCCAGCTTTGTAATCCATGTCTTCTGGAATCTCTACGATAAACTCTTTAATGAAGGTTGCCACGTTGTAGTTTGAAACCACTTTCGCTTTCCATTCTTTAATACCAAGAACTTCTTCTTCCACGTGAATTTTCATGTTCTCTTTCACCTTCACCTGACAGCCCAAACGTTTGTGGTCAGCGATCTCCTTACGGGAGAAGTGAGGTACCTCTGTTGGAAGAATCGACCCTCCACCTTCAAGCACGTGACAAGTACACTGAACACAGGTTCCACCTCCACCACAGGCAGAAGGCAAGAAAATCCCGCTATTGCTTAAAGTACTCAAAAGTGTTCCTCCGCCGTCAACTTCAATGACACGTTCACCATCGTTAATGTCAATGGTAATCTTTCCTGCAGGAGAAAGTTTTGCTTTAACGAATAGCAATAAGGATACGAGAACCAATATTACTATTAAGAATGCTGCAATTGTTATTCCTATTGTCAATCCCATGTCTACTTGATATTAGAGTTAGCATTTGGTTGTAAGACGTACGCCGACTTTTCTTTCTCTTTTGGAGTAGGAATAGCTGAACCCTGTTTCTTCGGGTCTTTATCTTTTCCTTCCTGGTTGCTGCTAGTGTATTTAATTCCCATGAAGCTCATGAACGCCATTCCCATCAAACCGGTGATGATAAATGTGATTCCCAAACCACGAAGCGGTGCAGGAACGTGTGAGTAGCGAATTTTTTCACGAATAGCTGCGATGGCAACAATAGCGATAAACCAACCAATTCCCGAACCGAGTGAGAATGCTGTTGCGTCCAAAATTGTTGAATATTGGCGCTCTTGCATAAACAAGGCAGCTCCCAAGATCGAACAGTTCACAGCAATCAACGGAAGGAAGATTCCCAAGGCTCCGTACAACGAAGGTGAGAATTTCTCCACCAACATTTCTACCAACTGTACGATGGATGCCACTACGGCGATAAACATGATGAACGATAAGAAGCTGAGATCCATTTCTGCGTACTCTTCTCCTAACCACGCCAAAGCACCTTCTTTCAATAAGTAATTCTCCAACAAGTAGTTTACCGGAACAGTCACCAACAATACGAAGATTACTGCTGCTCCAAGTCCTACGGCTGTTTTCACTGTTTTAGAAACAGCGAGGTACGAACACATTCCCAAGAAATATGCGAAAATCATATTCTCGGAAAAGATCGCCTTAACGAATATATCTAATGTACTTTCCATTTTTTTTTCTTTAAGTGTCTTTTTCTAGTGTTCTTCGATCAATGCTTTGTTACGTGAACGTTGTACCCAGATAATGATTCCCACGACGATCAATGCCATTGGAGGCAAAATCATCATGTTGTTGTTCATGTATCCAAATGAGTACAGTCCGTCTCCCTCGATGTAATCTCCGAAAATCGGCATTCCAAGTAACGTACCTGAACCGAACAACTCACGGAAAATCGCAACCAAAACCAACAATCCAGCATATCCCAAACCATTACCGATTCCGTCCATTACAGAAGGCCATGGCTTGTTCCCCATCGCGAAGGCTTCGAAACGCCCCATGATAATACAGTTGGTGATAATCAATCCGACGAATACCGAGAGTTTTTCGGAAATGTCTGGAAGGAATGCTTTCAGCAACTCGTTTACGATAATTACCAAAGTTGCTACGACAACCAATTGCACGATAATTCGGATTCTGGAAGGGATCAAATTTCTCAAAAGGGAAATGATCAGGTTTCCAAGTACCAATACGAAGATTACGGATAATCCCATTACGATTCCTTGTTCGACCTGAACAGTGATCGCCAATGCTGAACAGATTCCCAATACCTGCACGGTAACCGGGTTATTATCTGTCAATGGATCCGTCACTAATTTTCTGTTCTTCTTAGAGAAGAGCGGCTCTTTTGGAGCTTTTACTTTTTCTACTGCATCGCTCATAATCTTCCTATTTATTTTTCAATGACTCAAAATACGGTACGTAGACGCTCACACAACGGTTGATCATCTCCTCTACTCCTTTCGAAGTAATTGTTCCACCTGTAATTCCATCTACTTTCGAAGGCAGGTCTTTCCCACTACCATCTTTCACGATTTCGAATTTTGCGAATTCACCATCTGTTGAGATTTCTTCTTTGATCCAACGATCGATAAAGAACGGTTGTTTGATTTCTGCTCCCAAACCTGGTGTTTCTCCCTGGTGACCAAACGAAGCTCCAATAATGGTCTTCATATCCTCATCCAAACAAACATTCCCCCAGATAGGACCCCAAAGACCTTTTCCGACAACAGGAATCACGTAACGTGTTTTTCCATCCAATTCAGCGACGAACAATGGGTAGTTACGAAACGCTTCTTTGCGTTTTTTGTCTTTGTATTCTTTTTTGATATCGACATCAAACGCACCTCCTTCGATCACGGTTCCATCGACGTCAAAAATTCCTTCTACGACGTTTCCTTCGTGATCCAAAACAACCGCATTTTCCAAGTTGACAAATTCCTTGAACTTATCAATTGCGTTGGAACGATCGATACCTGATTTTTCAAGATCCATCATTGCAGACAAAATGTCCATCTGCTTTTTGATGTCTTCATTCTTATCCTGCATTGGCTTAAGCCCTTTCGCTAACATAGCCAAACTGGCACCTACCACGACTACAAGAATAATCGCAAAGGTGAATGTATACCCGTTACTTTCTTTATTAATTGCCATAATTATGCAGTTTTAAGACGTTTAAGACGACGTTTGATATTCGCTTGTACCACATAGTGGTCAATAATAGGCGCCATCACGTTCATAAATAAGATTGCCAACATTACTCCTTCAGGATATGCAGGATTCAACACACGAATTAAAATGGCCAAAACACCACCGAGGAATCCGTAAATAATCTTTCCAACCGCTGTTTGAGCTGCTGTTACGGGATCTGTTGCCATGAATACCGCACCAAAAGCAAAACCACCAATCATTAAGTGATGTTCCGCTGGAAGATCGAAATAAGGATTTCCACTCGCTGCGTTTAACAACACTCCCATCAAGTATCCACCTGCGAAGAAGGATCCAATGATACGAAGTGAACCCACACCAGTAAATAACAAGATAGCGGCACCAATCATAATCGCAATAAACGATGTTTCTCCAATAGACCCTGGAATCGCTCCGACCATAGAATCCATCATTGAGTAGGAACTATTGAAGGCTTCCAGCGCGCTGCCCGTGACTTCGTTCCCTGCAACCGTAGGTTTGTCCGTCATAAAAGAGGCAAGATCTCCAAGCGCCGTAGCTCCCGAAAATCCATCAATTTTACCAGCATCTCCAAGACCGCTCATCCATACTTTGTCTCCAGACATTGAAGTTGGGTATGCGAAGAAAAGGAACGCACGTGCTGTTAAAGCAACGTTGAGGATGTTCATCCCTGTACCTCCAAAAATTTCTTTCCCGATGATTACCGCAAAGGCTGTCGCAACACCAACCATCCATAAAGGAACGTCAGCTGGCATAACCAATGGAATCAACATTCCAGAAACCAAGAATCCTTCGTGAAGGGCATGCCCTCTTCGGATCGCAAAAATAAACTCAATTCCAAGTCCTACTCCGTAGGAAACGACGATCATTGGGAGTACGATAATCAAACCACGAATGATTTTATCGCCGTAGTCTGCCCAATAAGGAATATTGCGATTCCCCATTTCAACCGCCAAATCCCAGTGACCTGCATTGAAAATCCCGAACAAAAGCGCCGGAACCATCGCAAAAATCACCGTGATCATTGTACGTTTCAAATCCACACCATCACGGATGTGCGCACCTCTTTTCGTTGTATGACCTGGTGTAAACGCCAATGTCGTAAACGACTCAAAAACAGGACTCCACTTTTCTAGTTTACCACCTTTGGCAAACTTGGGCTCCATTTTATGAACTATTTTCTCTAAAAACTTCACTCTAACTGATTTTTAGTATTACATGCATTCTTTAGCAATCAAATCCAGTCCCTGACGGATTTTGTCTTGAATATCAATTTTGGTTGTACAAACGTATTCGCACAAGGCAAAATCTTCAGGTGCTACCTCGTAAATCCCAAGGTTTTCCATTCCATCAATATCGTCTGTGATTGCGGCTTTTACCAATTGCATAGGCAGGATATCGAATGGGAACACTCGTTCCAACTCACCCGTAACTACAAATGCACGCTCTTCACCATTAAGGTTGGTATCGAGTCTGAATTTCTTATTTCGTAACAAGAAGGTTGGGAACAAACGCGAATTTGAGAATTTATCAAATCCAGGTCCGAGCCATCCTTTCGTAAGAACAAATTTCAACTGGTCGCCTTCTGGAATCACTGTGATTTGGTTGTGATAAAAACCAAGGTGACCGTCTTGTGAAATTTTATCTCCTGTTAACACGTTTCCACTAATCACGCGCACATTGTCGCTAGTGATACGTCCTGCAAGAATTTCGCTGACATTCGCCCCAATAATTGTTTCTACGTAATTCGGATCTTTGATTTCCGATCCCGTAACAGCGATGGTACGTTTCGCGATATATTTACCTGTAAGAAAATAACGACCAATAATCGCTACATCTTGCGCATTCAATGTCCAAACAAATTCTCCCTTGTTGATTGGAGCAATATGGTGGATTTGCGTTCCAACGTTTCCAGCAGGGTGTTTTCCGAAAATGGTATTCTTCTCAACGCCTTTTGCATCTCTAAATGCTGCATCGGCTGGTGCTTTACCGTTTAAAGTGAGATGTACTTTGCCTTCGGTCAATTTCGAAATCGCATCGATTCCCGCCTGGAATTCATTTGCTTTTCCGTGCAACACAAAGTCCATATCTGGAGCAAGTGGAGCACTATCAAAAGCGGAGATAAAAATAGCTCTCGGCTGTTGTTTTGGATCGGCAACAACATCCAAAGGACGTTGACGTACGAAAGGCCACAAACCAGCTTCCAACATTTTCTCCTTCACTTGATCTCCTGACAGACCTGCAATATCAATCGCAGCTCCTGCTTCGAAATTTTGCGTTTGAGCAACGTCAATTAATACTTCAAGGATTCTTCTTTTTTCTCCACGTACAACCGCTTTCAAAGTTCCGTTAACTGGCGAAACATACTTGATATCGTTGTTGTATTTGTCTTGAAATACAGGTTTCCCTGCAACAACCGGCTCACCTTCTTTGACAAGCATTTTCGGAATCATTCCGTGGAAATCGGCAGGACGAATCACGACAGTTTTCGGCAAAGCAACTTCGGTTTTCACCTTATTTGCTACCCCCAACAATCTGATATCCAGACCTTTTCTAAGCTTTACTGTTTTCGACATGCATTAAAGCGTTTAATAAATACAAGCGCAAAAATATAAAATTAGCCATGATATGATCGCTTTGTAGCAATTCGGCAGCATGAAAGAATTCAATTTAGAACGATTCTAAATTACACTTTTCATTCATCGATTTAATATGTACTTTCGTCTAAGTAGTGTAAGGGTAAAAAAATCATTATTTTTAGAGCAAAAGATTTTGATTGTTTAAACAAACAACGATGAGTACTTTAATCACATCAGGAGTTCAAATTTCAGTTACAACGAATTTTCGTTCTGATTTGTCAGAAGTAACGGAAACACAATTCTTCTTCAATTATAATATTGAGATTCAAAACACGAATTCTTTTGACGTTCAATTGATTTCTAGAGATTGGTACATTTTTGATTCGCTTAGTGACGCTTCCTATGTAACGGGATCGGGTGTTGTCGGTGAACAACCTGTATTGAAGCCTGGAGATCGTTTTAACTATACAAGTGGAGCTGAAATTGCTTCAGAATTGGGAATGATGAAGGGATTCTACACGTTTCGAAATTTGATGGACGGTTCTTTGTTTCAAGTTTTCGTTCCGACCTTTCTTTTAGAATATCCATTCAAACTCAACTAGTTCTTCTTCTTTCAAGGTAGAAGAAAATGAGCAGTGCAATCCCGACGACAACAATTGTAAATCCCACCCAATTCAATCCATCTGGCGATTCTTTTTTATCGGGCGCCTTATTAAAATCGAGATCAATTCCATCGAGTGCGGCGGCATCGTCCTTTTCCTGCTGTGAAAGAATGGCTTTCAGTTCTTCGACGCGCTCCGTGTATTTAGCCACCATTGCGGTATCATTCTTTTCCGTGTAAATTGCAATCAATTCGTTGAGCAAATCAACCTCATCGACCATAAACTCATAACGACGTGCCAATTGCAAGCCACTGTTAAAATTTTCGATGGCCGTTCGGATTGAGTCGCGTTCCATGTAAAAAAAGCCCAGATTGTAGTAGCCTTCAATGATCGGGCGGATGGCAGACATTTCCTTTCGAAGTCGGAGTGATTCCTTAAAATAATACAACGAAGAATCGTAGTCTTCCATACCGAATTTTAAAATCCCCATGTTGGCATAACTGTGACTCAGATGAATCTTGGATTTCGATCGTTTGCTGAACTGGATGCTTCGCAAGTAATATTCTTGTGACAAATCTTCGTTTCCCCGATCATTTTCCACCATTGCCATGTAGGCAAAAGCATCCGAAACAGCCTCAAACTTCTGATTTTGCAACGCCAATTGCTTGTACGAATGAATAAGAGTCATCCCTGTATTCGTGTCCCCCATCGCGACGTACACTTTTCCTAATCCTAATTTACCATTAAAAGTAGCGGTCTCATCTGGTGATAGTTCTCCGAATTTCAATGATTCATTGTATGCTTTTTTAGCGGCGGCGTAATCCCCCTTTAAAAGATAAACGTGTCCAATTTCGTTGTTGATCTCCGAAGCAATCATATAATCTTCCTTTTTTTCAAAAAAGGATTTCGCAACGATCAAATATTCCAATCCTTGTTCAATTTTACCCGATCGATACAAGTAGCTTCCGAGCATTCGTGTCCCCGCAGCTCGAGCAAATTCATGTTTCTTTTCCGATGCATCCAGCAGAAGATCTACTGCTGCCATTTTCAAGGAGTCGAGACTGTGTCTAAGGTAGTAATTCCAGAGTTCTAGCCCCATTTCCGATTTGATATTCAAATCTTCTTGCTCTCGAAAGTCGGCATATTTTGATTGTGCTTGAGAAGTATACCCGTTGAAAAGAAGGCATACGAATAATATGATTTTAAAACAGTTTTTCATAGCGGTTGTCCAAACGGACGTTGCAAGGATAAACAACAATCCTTACTTTTGCAACAAATTCATAAGTTATGTCAAATGCACTTTTTCAAGTTCCTGTAGCGATAAACGAACCCGTTCGTCCCTATCGTCCCGGAACTGATGAACATACTAGCCTGATCAATAAATACCAGGAAATGTTGAACCAGGACCCTATTGACGTCCCAATGCACATTGGTGGCGTTGAAGTTCGTACGAATGATAAGCGTCCTATGACACCACCTCACGATCACCAACGTGTTTTGGGTCACTTTAACTACGGAGATGCTTCTCACGTCGAAGCAGCCATTTCCGCGGCGATGGATGCTCGTGAAGCCTGGGCAAATTTACCTTGGGAGCAACGCGCTTCTGTATTCTTGAAGGCTGCGGATCTTTTAGCAGGACCTTTCCGAGATAAAATCAACGCTTCTACAATGTTGGCGCAATCGAAAAATGTCATGCAAGCTGAAATCGACGCCGCTTGTGAGTTGATCGATTTTTTCCGTTTCAACGTGCAGTACATGACACAAGTGTACAAAGAGCAACCAGAATCGTTGCCAGGTATGTGGAATCGTTTGGAATACCGTCCATTGGAAGGATTCGTTTTCGCAATTACTCCTTTCAATTTCACGTCTATTTGTGCGAATTTGTGTGCAGCCCCTGCAATGATGGGGAACGTTGTTGTATGGAAACCGGCCGAATCACAGATGTACTCAGCTCAGGTAATCATGGAATTATTTAAAGCTGCTGGTGTACCAGACGGTGTAATCAATCTTGTTTCTGTTGACGGTCCAACTGCTGGAGACGTTGTTTTCAAACACAGAGATTTCGCTGGATTGCATTTCACAGGATCAACGGGTGTATTCCGTCATTTATGGAAAGAAATTGGTGCGAACATTGCCAATTACAGAAGCTACCCGCGTATCGTAGGTGAAACAGGTGGTAAGGACTTCATTATGGTACACAAATCCGCTTCGGCTGCAGAAGTAGCAACCGCTATGAGTCGTGGTGCATTCGAATATCAGGGACAAAAATGTTCTGCCGCTTCACGTGCGTATATTCCTTCAAATATTTGGGAAGAGGTAAAAACGATTTTGATTGACCAGGTTTCTTCATTTAAGATGGGAACTCCAGAAGACACGTCTAACTTTATTAATGCAGTGATTGACGCACGTGCGTTCGACAAAATTGCGGGCTACATCGATTACGTGAAGGCGCAGTCGGATGCAGAAATCATCGTTGGAGGAAACTACGACAAATCAAAAGGATACTACATCGAACCAACTGTTGTGGTAACGACGAACCCAAAATTCCGCACGATTTGTGAAGAAATCTTTGGCCCAGTTTTGACGGTTTATGTGTACGATGCTGAGGCTTTCGAAGAAACCTTGGAATTGGTAGACACGACTTCCGATTATGCATTGACAGGATCGATTATTTCGAACGATCGATATGCAATTAATTTGGCGATGAAGAAATTAGAGAACGCCGCTGGAAACTTTTACATCAACGACAAACCAACAGGGGCAGTTGTAGGACAGCAACCATTTGGAGGTGCGCGTGGATCTGGTACAAATGACAAAGCAGGAGCAGCAATGAATCTTTTGCGTTGGGTTTCTGCCCGAACGATCAAAGAAACGTTTGTTCCACCGACAGATTATAGATATCCATTTTTGGGATAAAACAGGAATCATCCTAAACAAAAAAGTCGCTCCAGGGCGACTTTTTTGTGTTTATTAAATTCGATTATTTCGACTATTCAATCTCCTTCATGGATTGGAATATGTAGAGTTGCTCAT
>JBNKGN010000015.1:0-19415 GCA_050289845.1 Crocinitomicaceae bacterium
GGTTCCAGGTGTTGGGCTTCATAGGTCGGTACTTTTCGCCCCAAACCGATCCATTTCCAGCCTTTTTCTGTGGTTTTACAGACATGATGGTGTTTGTCTTTACACCGTTTTGGATATTCCAACGACAATTTGGTAAATTCTATCAGACTTCGATGATTGGAAGTATTGACCGAATGATGTCCATCGGCGTATAGCGTGATCGTTGGATTCAATCGTTTTTGAAATTTCAGGTCGAATTGTTTCCAGGGGCGCCAATATTCGTACCGGTCAAAATTGTAGATCAAATTGCTTGAATTTTCGAACTCCAAACCATTGTTTTGAATGTCCTTAAAATTTTCCTCAAAACTAGACCCTAAGGATGTTGGACGGTAGCCATTCACAAATAACAACACGCGTTCTGCGGGATCTTCTAGAGATAATTTCGTGGTGATATCGACACCGAGGTGATTGAACACTTTTTCTTCCGTTATCTTTCCTTGTGTGTCTTTGTAACGGAAAACGAAATAATGACTGTTCGCTTTTTTTCGGAATTTTAGCGTTCGAAGAAACAATTCGTCTCCGTCTTTTGCATAACGCAATTGATGTTGTCCATTTACGGAAGTCACGTCGAAATAAAGCACTTGTTTGCGCTTGTCCAAATACCAGGATGTTCCTTTCTTCACCAAAACTTCCGATCCTAAATGTGCTTCTTGATTTCTTCTTGAATTATCATTTCCGCGAATTTCACGAATCGACTCACGAACATTCATTCCTTGCAACGTATCTATTTTTCCGCTATCCACTTCGAAAAGGAAGTACCCTTCATTGATCAGTAAAAAGAGCAGCCAAAACAGCCAAACATGGAGTGAAAAGCTACTCATTCGAGTTAAAAACCGAAAGATTCTACGGCGCTCGATGAACTTCACTTTTCGCACCGTATAGCGCCTTACGACAATAGAACTTACGGCGAGAAGGCACAACCCGAGCAAATGGAGCAAACAGATAGGATACTCCCAAAGCGTGAACAATTGGTAAAAGAAAAAATTGTCAATATTCAGGTGTAACGAATACGTGTTTCTTTTAAAAGGACGTGTAATGGCTTTTCGCAGATCGGTTCCGTTAAAGACAATTGTTCCATCGGGGCGTTCCTCCCACAAATAAAAGCCGATGATCCCGTTGTTGGTGCGTACATCCTCAAAATCGTCATAATAGGAGACTGTGCGACCGCTTTTTCGAATTTGCTCCCATTGCTGAAAGTTTAGGCGAATGCCTGCAACATCCATGAGATTTTTCGTCGTTCCTCGATTGGGACCTTCGTCTTTCCATAAATCGTTCAATTGTCCAATCCCATAACCGAGTTGATGCGCTAATTCGCGATAAAGATCGTCTGCGTTCTTTTTCAGGAAACCGACCCCCTTATTGCGCACCATGTATCCTTGCGTTTCTTTCGTGACGAAGCCTTTGACGATGAAAATATAATAGGTCCCTTTTTCCGTTCCTTTCGCATCGAAATATTCGTCGCGAATTTCAATCATCTGGTCGGTATATTTGTCGTGGTCGATACTGGGATTGGCAAGAATACTGTCCATATCTGCTCCCATGCGGAAGCTATTGTCAATGGCTACGTTTAAACTTATTCCTGCTTGTGCATATACCCGATTGAGATAATGCAACAAACTGTCTTGATCGATTTCGGTAGTTAACAAAGGCACCAACCGAACATTGAAAGAAAGTTCATTGTATGCATGTACACGCATGGCCGATTCCAACTTGGAATTCAAAAACACTTTTAAGAGATAATCGGAGTCGGCAACGGGCAATTCCAATTGAATGGTGTCTTTTGAAATTTGCGAATAATTGAGTTTTACGATGGAATCGTTCATTTGAAACGTCAGCACCCGAGCAGAATCAACGCTTGGATCGATCACTAAGTTGATATGATCTACACTTCCCCGCAGTACCGATTTGTGCGCTACACGAAATTCAACAGAATCATCCGTAAGCATTTTTTGATAGCGATTCTTCCACTGAACGACACTGTATCCATCGAATCCAAACTGAGCACTTTCGCTGTTTACAAAGCGAACTTTTGGTACTCCTACTTGCGCCAACGCACTGTTAGCGAAGAGCATTATAACCCATAAAATCCCTACGGAAAAGCTATTTCGGAGTGTTGCCATTTTCATATTCGACCTAAAGATAAAAACGGATATGGAACAAACCTTATTGCGCAAAAAAAAAGCGGTCCGAAGACCGCCTATTTAAACGTAAATCATCACTTACGATTTACTACTACACGTTTTAAAATATTTTTTGATGTTGTTCTTACATTGACGAGATATACGCCGGTAGCGAAGTTTTCTGAATTCACTTCCCAGATCTCGGAGCCCGTCACGTGATTCGACATGATTTCTTGTCCTAGAACATTCGTGATCGTCACGACACCTTCGGTGCCTTCTGGTAATGTCACGTTCACTGAGAAGCTGGATGTTGCTGGATTCGGGAAGATACTTAAATCGTATCCCAAATTTAAATCAACGAGATCTGCTGTGTTGAGCACTTCAAAAGTCATCGTTGTGTCGCAACCTGCCGCAGAGGTTATCGTAACACTGTAGGTACCTGGCAGCAATCCTGTCACATCTTCCGTGGTCGGTCCGTTGCTCCAGTTATATGTGCTATTCAACCCTTGATTCAAACTAATGTCAATTGCGCCATCCGTACAGGTTGCACACGTTGCGTCTGTTACCACACCAGAACCATTGAAGACATCGTCTACATTGATCAAGGTATAATTTGCGGACATTTCGCAGCCATCGTTTTGATCGATTACCACCACATCATAAGTTCCCGCGGTCAATCCAACAAGATCTTCTGTGGTTGCTGTCGTATTCCAAGCGTATGTGAAGTTTCCTGAACCACCTGTTAATGTCAGATCAATTGCACCGTTTTGCTGCCCACACGTTTCGTTGGTAACTGCTGCGTTGATCACCGTTCCATTGGATTGCGATCCAACAGTAAAGTCAAATGTCTCCACACAACCTCCTGGCGCTGGATCGGTAATTGTACATGTATACACCCCTGCGGCAAGACCACTCACATCTTCTGTTGTAGGACCATGCGACCATGCAAATTGCAATCCTGTTCCTGCAACAACCGTTAGATCAATTGCTCCGTCTTGATTGCCGCAATACTCATCCGTTACAAGATCTGAAATCTCGAACGTTGTATTGTTGACTATAGTTACCGTATAATCTACGCTACATGGGAAGCCGCCTCCCGTTGTTACGGTAACCGTATAAGTTCCTGCACTTAATCCACTTACATCCTCTGTTGTAGGACCGTGCGACCATTGGAAGGTCAATCCTCCGCCACCACCGTTCACCATGAGATCGATCGAACCGTCACCAGCACTACACGATTCGTTCACTTGCGTATGGGTGACATTGAAGAAGGCCTGACTTCCAACCGTAACAATGGTATCGGCAGCACAACCGAAATTATCTTCGATAGAAACCGTGTAGGTCCCAGCTGTTAGGTTCGTTGCATTCGGTCCACCTAGATTTGTACCATCAAGATAGTACGAATCGGCTGTTCCGCCCGTAAATATGGTAATAGAACCATCTCCCTGACCGCAGAATTCGTCCTGAATATTGAGGTTCGTAAAGCCGAGTCCCGAGTTTTGTGCGCCTATAGAAATCGTTTCTGTTACTTGACAGTTTGCTGCATCCGTAATGGTGTACGAATACGTTCCTGCCGTCACATTTGTGATATCTTCTGTCGTTTGCCCCGAACTCCAAAGGACACTGTACGGTGCAATTCCACCGGTAAGCGTAATATCAACGGCTCCATTCGCAGCAGAACAAAAGGCATCTGTCACAACTTGCGAACTCGAAAGATTGGTTGTATTTACATTCGTGATCGTGTATGATTCCGTCAACTGACAACCATTTCCATCCGTGATTACCACAGATATTGGTCCTGATGACAATGCAATCGCATCTTGTGTCGTTTGTCCATCACTCCACAAATAAGTGAACGGTGCTGTCCCTGAAACTTCGAGATCCACAAAACCTTGTCCATTCGAACAATTTTCATTTCCGACGTTAACAAAAGACACATTCAAACTTCCCGTTACGTTAGCAACCGTATAGGATGCACTCACTTGGCAACCCAGATTATCCGTTACTGTCAATTCATACACTCCAGCAGCAATGCCATTCAAATCTTCGGTAGTTTGCCCCGAATCCCATTGTGTAGAAACAATTCCCGTTCCTGAAACAGTCACATCAATGGCACCGTCCGACTGTCCGCAGTTTTCATCAGCAATTGAGTTGATCGCAATGGCCAATCCACCGGAGTTGTTTACGACAGTCCCTGAATAATTCGCTGTACATCCATAGTTATCCGTCACCAGTACAGTGTAAGTTCCTGCCGACAAGTTTTGAATGTCTTGTGACGTTTCTGTTGTACTCCAGGAATAACTCAATGGAAGATTTCCTCCCGACGGAGTCACATCAATTGCTCCAGAACCATCGCCGCACGTCTCGTCTGTCACCAAACCAGATACTGCCAACGTTCCACTATTGTTAAGAACCGTATAACTTGCCTGCGTCTGACATCCACCAGCACCTGTTACGACCACAGTGTAAGTTCCAGCAGACAAATTGTTAATGGTATTTGTTGCTCCTCCATTGGACCAGGTATAATTGTACGGTGCTGTTCCTCCCGACACAGAAATGGCAATAGATCCCGTTCCAGATCCACAGAATTCATCCGTGACAGTCGCGTTACCCACCATTAATCCTGAACCATTGTCCAAGACCGAATACGTTCCGTTCGTCGAACAACCATTATTATCAGTCACGGTTACCGTGTAGCTTCCTGCGCTCAACCCTGTAAGATCCTGTGTTGTCGCCCCGTTCGACCATTGGTACAAAATAGGATTGGCACCTCCGGAGATAGAAATATTGATCGCACCTTGTCCATTTGCGCAATTTTCATTGGTCACGATAGGCTGTGTTATTGCAAGAGAACCTGCTGACGAGTTGATCACCTCTTGCGTACTTGCCTGGCATCCATTCGCGTCTGTAACTGTTACGGTATACACACCTGAAGACAGTGAACTCACATCCTCTGTAGTTTCTCCATTCGACCACAAATAGGTGATTGGTGCTGTTCCTCCTGATACGGTGATATCGATACTTCCTGCTCCATTTGAACATGTTTCATTGGTAGGGATCGCATTCGAAATCGTCAAAGTACCAGATGTATTTGAAATGGTTATCGCTGGTGTTGTCACCGAACATCCATTTGCGTCTGTGATCGTGCACGAATACGTTCCTGCTGAAAGGTTTGTAAGGTCTTCTGATGTTGCTGCATTCGACCAGAGATAATTCATTGGACCTGTGCCACCTGAAACGGTGAGATCAATGGCTCCCATTCCATTATTACACACTTCACCAGAAGAGGTAAAAGTAGCCGCTAACGTTCCCGAAGACTGTCCTACAGTTGCCGATCCGTTGAGCACACAGTTATTGTTGTCCGTGATCGTATAGGTGTAAACTCCCGCCACCACATTGGTGAGATCTTCTGTCGTAGCACCTGTCGACCATAAAATATCAATTGGGGCTGTTCCACCATTAACGGTAAGATCGATGCTTCCATTGGCGGTACAAATCGCGTCTGTTACAACTGTGCTTGAAGACAATCCACTTGACGTATTACCGACAACGATGTTCGACACAACGATAGAGCAACCGTTATTATCTGATACTGTGCAATTGTACGTACCTGCCGATAATCCAGAAATGGTCGCAGTTGTTCCTCCGTTCGACCAGGCATACGAGTAAGGTCCCGTGCCTCCTGTCACAGACAGTGTAATTTCGCCTTGACCATTCGAACAAAGCTCGTTGGTTACCGCTGAAGTTGCTGTTAAACCTGCAGCCTGGTTGGTCACCGCATATGTTTCTGTCACTGAACAACCGTTTTGATCTGTTACTGTGACTGTATATTGTCCAGTAATTAATCCTGTGAGATCTTGAGATGTTGCGCCATTCGACCATGCATAACTCAACGGTGCCGTTCCACCCACCACAACGAGATCAATCGCTCCTGCGGCGTTCGCACAAACTTCGTTAGTTATAATGGCATTTTGAATATCGAGCGTACCTGAATTGTTTACAACTGTGTAGGATCTGCTTTCCGTACAGCCATTCACATCTGTTACCGTAACAGTATAAATTCCTGCGGATAAACCAAGAAGATCTTCGTCTGTTGCACCATTCGACCATGAAAAAGAATACGGAGCCGTCCCTCCTGTGACATTGATTCCGATAGAACCGTTGGCATTGCCACAAATTTCATCCGTGATTAGCTGTGCATTTACACTTAGCGATCCGGATCCATTTATGATCGTGTACGTTGGTGTCGTTAGCGAACATCCTTGTGACCCCGTAATGGTACAGAAATAGTTTCCAGCTGGCACACCGATTAAATCTTCGGTGGTAGCGCCGTTGGACCAGAGGTATGTTAAACTATTCCCAGAAACAGTAATATTTACCGCACCGTTGCTATTTCCGCAAAGTTCGTTGGTAATATTCGATCCCATCAAACTAATGCTTCCTGCGTTTTGTCCCACCGTGTAATTCTCAGTAACAGAACATCCTGTTTGATCCGTAATTGTGCACGAATACGTCCCCGCAGCCAAAGAAGAAAGATCTTGGGATGTAGCGCCTGTGTTCCACAAATAAGTAATTGTTCCGTTTCCACCAGTTACAGTTTGGTTGATTGAACCATTGCCGTTGCTACAATATTCTTCTCCGATAACAGCGGTAACTGCTACATTCCCAGAATTGTTTGGAACAACAAATGATTGTGAAAATTGGCATCCGTTAGCATCCGTTACATTCACGGTGTACGTTCCTGCAGCGACACCAGAAATATCTTCGGTAGTCGCATTGTTCGACCAATTGAAGGTATACGGCATAGCACCTCCAGAAACTGTAATTGCAACGCCTCCATCAAGTCCACCACAATTTTCTTCATTGATGACGCTATTTGAAATCGCTAAATTACCTACAGCATTCCCCACGGTAAATGTGGCTGTTTCGGAACAGTTATTTGCGTCCGTTGCGACTACAGTATATGTTCCAGCACTCAAGCCCGAAAGGTCTTCCGTAGTAGCTCCATTGCTCCATGAAAAAGAAACAGGTGCCACTGCATTTAGGACATTGATGTCAATAACACCAGCGCCATTTCCGCACGTTTCATCGGTGATACTATTTTCCTCCAAAGCAATAAAACAGAAAGCAGAACAATTGGAAACATCGTTTGTAATCGTGTAGGTTTGAGAAGCAGTACAACCGTTACCATCAACAATATCCACGGTGTAAACACCTGCGGTCAATCCTGTTAGATCTTGAGTCGTCGCTCCATTAGACCATTGATAACCGTATGAACCCGATCCACCAGTCACATTAATATTGATAGCACCATTGTCGGTATTGCATTCTTCATTCGTTACTGCGATGGAAGTGATGTTGATTTGCGGTGCATTGTTTACAGTAAACGTTTGTGAAATCAAACAGCCCATTTGGTCGGTCATCGTCACGGTATAATTCCCGGCGGTAACACCTGTCAAATCCTCTGTTGTTTGCCCCGAATTCCAACTAAATACATACGGCGATTGTCCTCCTGCTGCTGTAATATTGACTGCACCATCTGAACCTCCATAACAAGATGTTGCCGAAGTTGTTCCAGTAACACTAAGCGACCCAATATTATTCACGAGGAATGTTTGTACCGATTGACAACCATTTCCGTCAGTGACGGTAACCGTATAGGTGCCTGCCGAAAGTCCAGAAATATCTTCCGTCGTTTGGCCTGAACTCCACTGCACAGTATAAGGCTGCACGGCATTTTGAATATCGATATTGATGGCCCCATCATTTCCTCCACAGGTAGCATTTGTCACAAATCCTGTGGTTATAATCTCATCCGGCTGTGTTAACGTCACCAGCGTATCAGGTAAATCGCCAATCAAACTGATGTACCAGTTAAAAATGTATCCATTATCGAGGGAAAGGTTGTCGGTTACGTGAATCGTCCATGTTCCGTTCATATCTGATCCTACCAAATTGGCAAAACTTCCTTCGGAATTGTAGGAACCAGCAGGTAAATAACTATCGGTATACGTTCCTCCAGTTGAAGCTGGAATCGTATGCGTAAAATTCCCCACTTCACTGACCATCGTACCATATACAGGGGTTGCATTGAAACAATACTCGTATCCGACTCCTGGATTGGTTAAATTACTGTTTTGACCGTCAACGGGTCCTGATGCGTAAGGTTCTCCAAGGTCACATGAACCACCACCGCTATTGTATGCTTTTAAGATAAGTGTTTGTCCTGTTGGCGACTCTACAACGATATCCAAATCGCCGAGATACGAATGCTCCATGGTAACACAGATTTGTTGAATTTGGCTCACATCGGTAATCGTTTGACCAGGATTAAACCCTGAAATATCGAGAGGAGCATCGTAAGTCACACCGCTTCCATCAGGTAAGAAGGTAGTATCTGCATCAAAAATGCCTCCAACGACCAAGGCCTCAGCCTGACAACCATAAGAATCAAATACCTGTACTGTATACGTTCCAGCCTCGAGACCTGTAATTGGATTGGCTTGCGTTTGACTTTGAACCCCAAGTGGATCTGTTACGTGGTACGTGTACGGTGGAAATCCTCCTGTGGCGTTTACCTGAATTTCACCTGAATTATCATCAAAACAATTCAAATTAAACTCATCCAGCGTAAATTCAATGGGCTGTGCGTCGTTAATATAGAGAAAGGCGGTATCCAGTGCGGAACATGCTTCGGGCTGATAAATAATCCAAATTGATTCTTGTCCTTCCGTAAGACCATCTGAAAATGCGTCGATGTAAATGGTTGCAGAAGTATCCCCCGCCACGATAGTCATTGAACTATCGATAAACTGATAATCCACGCCGTTGACAGCCGTTCCACCAACAATAAAATCGATAATTCGGTCTTGATTGCTTATGTCATCAAAAGAAAATGTAAAACTTGCAGGGATGCATCCTTCGAGGGCAATGTTATCGGAATTAACTGTTTGCGTTTGTACCTCTACCGTTCCTTGCACCAAGGAATTTTCTTGTAAGAAAACGGCCGAATTGTAATCACTATCTCCTCCATCGGCAATCACTAATTTTAAATGGTACACTTCACACGGCTGAAGGTTGGATCTCTTGGCTTCCAATACTACTGTAAACCCATCGAACTGAACGTATTGCCCCCCCTGTATTGTCAATATAATATTGACTGTTGGTTACGGGGTTGATATTATTAATAGCCACAACATTGGTTGAATTCGGCACAAGTGCAATATTCTCTTCTACAGGAATCCCTGGACCACTAATATAGAAGGCAAAAGCATCATTGAAAGTCGTTGGATTAGGCGGTGCATACTCTGGATATTCTTCAGAAGCAAAGACATAATTGAATTGAATAAACGAAGATTGAACCTCAAAATCAAACTCCAAGGTAACGGCATCGTACGAGGTGGCACCCGCCAATGCGGTCATTTGTGCAGTTCCAGGCTCCCCAAGATCCTGACTGCTATTGGTAGAGTTGTTTGGACCAGGACTTGAATTCACATTTCCTGTAGACAGAACAACACCCGAATTAAAGCCAATGTCAGAATTGGTTCCATCAAAGCTTCCAGAGGCAACTACGTCTCCGGTCAAGACAGCATTGGTTACGGTGATATTTGGTCCGGCTAGAATTTCGGCCAAATTTTGAGCAGAAATACCACCATTGACATTCATTTGTGCAATGCCATTTGGCATACTGAGAATTGCAGCCATAGCTACCACAATTCGATTAAGAAGCGTTTTCATGAGCAGTTTTATCTAGTTTTAACGTCCTCAATATAAAACTATTAGGTCTGGATCAAAAAAGCGCTTTGGGTGAATTGGGATTATTGTTGGAATCTAAACCGTCTGAATCCTACCAGAGATTTATCCGATTCCGATGCAGCGTTTTCGGGATTCCCCTTGCCCTCTATCTTTGAAGGCCGTCAAAAAAAATAGGGCGACACTTAAAAATGCCTCCCTATTTGGATTCTTGAAATCTTGTGTTTTTACGGAATTCTCAGTGAAACACCTAGAATATTATTCCTCATCATGCTTTTGTTCGATAGAAAAGCGAACTCCTGCGTATACGTTGATCCCAAAAACAGGTCCCCAAACACGCGTCGCATTGAAGCTATCGTTAAATGGATTTTCAGCATCTATGATTGGGTTGGGCTGTCTGTAATTGTTTAAGTTTTCGCCACCGAAATAAAAATTCCATTTTTTGTAAATGTGTGTCACCTGTGCATTGATAATAGGATACACTTCGCTTTTGTTCACCTCTGTCAAAGAGCCATCAGGGAGAACCACCTGCGGCAAACGCGATTGACCGAACACGGATGCCGTGAGGTCTACCTCCCAACGCTTGTTTCTTGAGTAATACCCGATATTCACAAATCCACGGTGTTTTGGAATCATCACTTGTTGCTGTAAAACACCTCCGTACGCGGCTTTTACGTCCAAATATTTGTAGGCGAATCGTATTTCCGTCGTTTTCAACGGTTGCACCGAAAGTTCCACCTGAAAGCTATTCGAGAACGATTTCCCTTGTAGATTGGTAAACTGAATCGCCTGCGCATTTGCGTCTCTGTCAACGATCAACTGATTTTCAAATTGGGTATGATACAAATCTGC
This sequence comes from Crocinitomicaceae bacterium, assembly GCA_050289845.1. Taxonomy (GTDB): domain Bacteria; phylum Bacteroidota; class Bacteroidia; order Flavobacteriales_D; family Crocinitomicaceae; genus UBA4466. The sequence continues at coordinate 10,764 of JBNKGN010000015.1, forward strand.
TACGATGGATCCTTTTCGTTTGAACAATTTGAATCGTTGGACAAGACTTCCACCGAAGTTCCAGGAAATTTCAGGTTCCACTGTCACGGGGGGAATCCATTCTTGTGCATTCGCCAACAATGAGATATTGTCGATCATGAAATTGGGAACCCGCCATCCCTTACCTGCAGTTGCGCGAAGATCCATATATTCTGTCACGAGAAATTTGTAATGCACGCGTGGTGCGTACTGAAAACCATACAGATTGTGGTAATCTCCACGAACGCCGGCAACCAGGGAGTTGCGCGATCCCGTCAATGTATATTCAAAAAAGGCTCCTGGAACAATCTCTAGTCGGTCGGCGTTCAACGAATCCATTTGTTGTTTGATGTCCGAATAGACACCACTGATACCCACTTTGTATTTGTGATCGGTATTCCCAAAAATGCCATCGTAAATCGCATTGATGTAGCCGCGTTTTTCTTCTCCCGTAAATGCACGATTTCCAAATTTTGCTGCCACTTGTTGGTATTTTGCATTGTACACGATCCCAATCGAATTGTAGGGTTTCTTCATGAAAAAACCCGTTTTAGCGAAGGCATCAATGTGCTTTGAATCAATTGCCACGACGTATTGCGGACCATTTTGTGTCATTCGATCCAATTGTCCTCCCGTTTTTGAATCGAGATAGGCATTAATACCAAATTGGGCTTCCATCTTTTCGCCTTCATACTGATATCGGTTCAGTACCGCAAGATTCACTCCATTGGGCATATCACGAAACCCATCGTTGTTATAATCCATCTCAATTGGGTGCGCCGAATAATGTGCGAACCAGCCCGAAGTCCATTTTTCGTTGAGGTGAAAGCCCGAATTTAAATTGATTTCATTGCGCCCCATGGCATTTACGTAGGCATTGAAATAGAACGCTTCCATTTCCTCGGGCTTCTTCAATTCAAGATTTACCAATCCTGCCATAGATTCATACCCGTTGACAACATTTCCAGTGCCTTTCGTAATCTGAATCGACTCAATCCACGTTCCAGGAATAGAATTCAAACCGAACGAACTTTCCAGCCCTCGCAAATAAGGAATATTTTCCATTTGAATTTGCGTGTAGACGCCATCGAGCCCCATCATTTGGATCTTTTTTGCGCCCGAAACAGCATCGGTAATATTAACATCCACAGAGGCGTTGGTTTCAAAGGATTCGGACAAGTTACAACAAGCCGCTTTTCGGAGCTCCTTTGAGGTGATTTCCTCGACATGAAGGGTTTTCATGCGCGAGATGGAATGCGATGACTTCCGATATTCCACGATAATTTCTGGCAAAATGAGTTCTGAATATAGTACGACTGACATCGAAATAAAGCGATCCTCTTTGTCTACGATCACCGTATCTGGAAAAAAGCCGCGCGCCGTAAACACCATTGTGTCTGGCAACTCTTTTGGAAGAATCAGGTCAAATTCACCCGATTCATTTGTAATGGCACCAATGCCTGCTTGTAAAAGACGGACTTTTGCTCCGTAAATGGGTTCCTTATTGCCTTCGCCATTGTCGCCAATGATGACTCCTTTAAGTTGTCCGAAAGCAGCACCGAACCACAGTGTGCTTATTATTAATAAGATATATGATTTCATTGCTATTCATTTAAAGTTCTTAATCAATTACTGATAGAACTTTAAATCAAATCAACCATTGTTGGATCTCAATACAAATTTCTGCCCCTGATTTGGGTGGCGGATCTGTTCCCGAAGCGCGGCGTATCACTTGTTCAACGTACGGCACTTGATCGGCCCAAACAGGTTGGACTGCAACTGATGCTATTAGAACTGGTTGAATTGAGATTTTACTCGCGAAATCAACTTTTATTTGAAAGTGATTGGAAGTGGTCGTGCAACAATTTCCTTCCGCATGCTCATCGCAAATGTCTTCTTCTACTGTGGCGTGGTCGTGCACGCTTTTATGTCCATGTGCATCGCAAATAGAATCGTCTTTCACGAAATAAGAAACTTCTACGCCATCTTTATTGCATATGTGCGCAAACACATCAAAACCAATATTTCCGAATAACAGAAATACGGCTGCAAGAATCGCGAGAATAGAATTTCTTCGTTGCATGACAACAAAATAACGGAATAATCGTCAAGAATTCAAAAGGTTTTCGTCTCATTCTTGGAATGTTTACACTAATTTTGAACTCAAATTGGCAATTATGAAAGTACCTGTAACAATATACGCGGAAATGACTCCAAACCCAGCAACGATGAAGTTTGTGGCGAACAAACATTTATTGGGCATTGGAGACTCGGCTGAATTCAACTCGAAAGCCGATGCTAAGGGATTTTCTCCTTTGGCGGAAGAATTGTTCAATTTGCCTTTTGTGAAAGGTGTTTTTATCGCTTCGAACTTTGTAACGATCACGAAAACGGACAATCTTTCCTGGGATTTTATCACCATGGAATTGCGTGAATTTGTGAAAGCATGGATTGAAGATGGCAAGGATATTTTGATTCAAATGCCTCCGAAAAATGGTACACCTGTTGATGCTGAAACACCGCGAAAAGAATATGCCCCATCCGATTATGATGAAGCGATTCGCGATTTATTGGATGAATACGTCCGTCCGGCAGTAGCCAATGATGGAGGAGCGATTGATTTCCTTGGATACGAAAACGGTACTGTGAGCGTTTTACTAAAAGGATCATGTTCGGGTTGCCCTTCTAGCACCGCCACCTTAAAAGGAGGTATTGAGAGTTTGTTAAAACAACATTTGCCAGAAATCAAAGAGGTGGTTGCAGAGAATGAATAAGTCGCTCTTTGGCACGTGATTCGCTAAAACACATTGATATGAAACGTTTTTCCTTTCTTCTTGTTCTATATGCAACCCTGTTAATTGTCGCATCAGGTTGTGACAAATCCAAAGTGCGCATGGAAGTTGTGAAGGACTGCACGGGTGTTTATTTGCGTAATAATTCCGGGCAAGACTATAAAGTATGCAACGAAGAACGCCTGGACGGCTATGCCGATGGACGCAAAATCAAGGTGCGTTTAGACAATCTAAACGAGTGCTTCGGTTTGATTGAAGATGCTTCGTGTACCGAAACCCATGTCTTTGAAGGAAACGTTGAGATTTTAGAGATTTTCTAAGACTTACAGCCAGGCAAACATAGCGTCGAGGTCTTCGGGTTTCATCCATTTCCCCATTTTCTCTAACAAGATTTTCTTTAATTCTTCTTTGGTGTACGTCTCATCCTTGATTTTAGAATAATCAGTAACCTCTGGTTTCACTTCTTCAATTTCAACGCTTGTTGCGAAAAGGACAATGCTTCCGTCTTCGGTTGCCAATCCCAGGATCGTTCCAGGGAGACCGTTAAATCCTTCAGGACCTACAGAAGGTACAAGATCTGGAGAAAACCATGCGTATACGCGCGTTGAATCGTTGATTTCCCAAACAGCTTTTCGGCAGAGGTACCCGTCAAATTTTCGTTTGCTATCTGTAATTTTCCATTCCCGTTTCTCGATACTATCCAACAATTGCGTCGGACTTCCCCAAAGATCCATGATAATCAATTTTTCCTGACTATCGAGGTTTTGATAGACCGTATTGCGTTGCGTCATGTATTTTAAGAACCCTTCTTCTGCTGTTTCTGGCTCGATATATTTAAACACGGAGCCTGATTCGTTAAAAAACAGTTCGAAATTTTCCTTACGGATCTTGTTCTTGTCGTTGATCATATCACCCACACGTGGATTGTCTCCAATCGTCTTCTTAAGATTCGTGCGGCGTTCATACACAATACGACCTTGCGTTACTTGTGCAATCGTTGTGGCTGTGATGAAAAGTGCTGCGAAGGTCAGCAACCCTTTTTTAATGGAACATGTCAAAGTCATCTTCTTTCGTTCTTCGGTTATTAAATCGCAATGTCACTTTCAAAAGGAAATAGCGTGAAATGATGGTGGTGCGGTAATCGGTAATTGTTGTTCCTACCACCTCGCGTCTTGCATTGATGTTTTGGTTCAAGATATCGTTTCCTTTCAAAGCTACTTCCAGGTTTTGAGTTTTCAGGAAACGTTTGCTTACCTCGGCATTTAGGACAAAAAATTCTGTATCGAAGAATCCATCTCCTGGCACGATGTTTTTCGTATATGTTCCATCTGCTCCGATAGAAAAACCACCCGGGATTCTCCATTTGAAACCTAAATCGTGGTTCAATGTATAGTAAGGCGTTGTCGAATTATTGAACGAACTTACCGTGTTACTATACGAATAGCTGTTATTGGTGAAAATCTCCAGGGAGTCACCATAGAATCTAAAATTGATACGCAAGTTGGGCATCAACGAGTAATTCTCTGTAATGTTTTCTTGAGAGCCGATATAATTCGTGCTACGGTAATACGATGCGTTAACTCCTGGTGAAAACTCAATTTTTCGTCCCAAAATCGGCAATCCAGCTCCACTATAGATACTTGCGATGGTATTTCCTTTTACGTTAATCGTTTGTGAATTTGCACGTCCGTATTCATCGTAAACTGTTGAATCACCAAAAGCATTTTGCGTTAAAATCACATTAGCTCCTGCCCACACGTATCTTCCAGAAAGCGCTTTCCAGGTGTTGAACATGGTGTTGAAGCTGTGCACGTAATTCGGTTGTAGATTCGGGTTCCCTACTTTGATACGGTTGGGATTGGTGTTGTCTGGAACTGGCTGCAAATCATTGATCGACGGTTGTTGCGAACTTGTTCGATAGTTAAACCGTACTTGTTTACTCATCGAAGGTCGGTAGCGGTATTCAAACGTCGGCAAGAAGTTTGTGAAGTTTTGATTCACCTCAACTCCCGTCACACGGTTAATGTTGTCGATGGCAATATTTCGCACTCTCACTTCTGCGGCAACACGGTGTTTCTTTGGTTCAAAAATAAATTTCAATCCCGCTCTATTTTGCTGGCGGTAATTGTTGAACACGTTTGTCAACACAGCATTCGTATCGGTATAATTATTCGTTGTTGGATTGAAGTCCAAGGCCACTTTGTCTTGTTTTCCGAGACCGTATTCGAACAAATATTCGAATTGCGCGCGCCATTTCGTACCAAGAGGTTCTACATACGTAAAGGTTCCGTAGTGGTTTTGAGAGGAGTTATCGTTGTATTTCTTTTGCGAAATGGTATCACTTGGTAAGGGAATGCTAAAATAATTGGTGTATGAATCCAAAAAGCCATCTGTTTCATTCTTTTCGGCAGAAACATCGTAACGGAATTCCATCTCGCGTTTCGGCTTCATGAACTTTCGGGTCAAACGTGCAAAACCTCCGCCACTTAAACCTTTCGATTCGTTGCTATTGTTCACCTCTGTTCCTATCGTTTGCTGATCTAGCATGTCAAAGAAATCAGAAATATCCGATGAACTTGACGTTGCCGCATCAATAGAAAAATTTGGTTTGATTTGCAAAGTTGTTAAGGAATCGAGTTGCGTTTCAAAGTTGATGTTGATTCGGTGGGACATATTTGACGTGTAATCACGCGTTGAATCGTCCGTTACATAGGATGTGTCTGGCAACAAGTATTGAGAACGGCTCGCAGAACGGGCGTCCAATTGATCCAGATAGAAGGAATAATTGAAACCGAATTGCGTTTGTTTCTTCTCTCCAAATTTGTCGGTGTAGTAAAATCCAGCTTTCACCGTTTGAGGAATACCGCTTGTATTGTTTCCACCACCTGGATTCCAGCGATTGCCACCAGACGATTCATTTTCCAATCCGAATTTATTGAGATCTCCCCAACCGAAACTCGATCGTGGTGTATTTGATCCCAATCCGAAGACAGAAATCTTTTGAGATCCGCTAAATTTATTGAGAAGCACTTCCCCTTCGTAGAAGGCGTTCGTCCCAACAGTGCCATTGATTGGTGTCATTGCAAAGTCCGTGGCTCCAGAAACACGTCCAAAATAGCCCTTTTTGGCGTCTTCCTTCAGTTTTAAATCCAGTACTTTGATTTTTTCGTCATCACCTCCAATGCCTTCATCATTTTCCTTTTCATAAACTTGTACGGTAGCAATTCCGTCAGCGCCTAGATTTTTTGTCGCGATGGTTGGATCAGAGCCAAAAAACTCATCCCCGTCCACTAACACCTTACTAATATCTTCTCCTTGCGAAGTAATTTTTCCATCTTTATCCACGGAAATACCTGGCAATTTTTTTAACAAATCTTCCACTACAGCATTCTCCGCAACCGCAAAAGAATCGGCAATATAAACAAGTGTGTCGCCTTTGTAATAAATAGGATCTTTGTAGGCGTATATAACCACCTCGTCCATTTCTTGTGATTTCGCGGGCATGACCACGGAAGGTATTGTGATTTCGTAATTGTCTGCAGCACCGAAAATATAATAGGTTTTCTCATCAGCACTTGGGTGACTAATAATCAACGAAAAAGTATCCGCTGGAAAACCGCTAATTTCAAATTTCCCTTGAGCATCCGTTCGTTGAAAATCGAGTAACAGGGAGTCTCTTACGCGCACAGCCATGGCGAGTGCATTCTTTAGTGGCACAGTTCCCGTGGTATCATAAACGGTTCCTTTCACGGACATTTCCTGAGAAAAAGCCGTTGAAGACAGGAAGAATCCTATTAATAGTAGGGTTAGTTTGTGAAATTTCATTGTTAAAAGCTATTTACGCATAACAAGTATACGGAATCAGGGGGGGTCCCTAATGTTAAAAATGTTTAATGGTGGTGAGTGCTTACAAAAGGAGACAAACCACGTTGAATCTACTCGGCCAATTGCACATCCAACAATGCCTGGAATGTAAATCCTGTACTTTCGTGTACCTCTTGCGATGAAACATCGAGTGGTTTTCCCTTTAAAGATTCGGGTTTGTTCATCATTTGACTGATCAACGGTGTAATTCGCTGCACCACCAACGCCGAAACGTATCCATCATCTGTTCCTTCACCAACGATCACATAAATGGCAGGATCTTCGTGCACGACACTTACAAAATTGGTCATAAATTCTTTTTCTCTTCGAAGCGCGCGATTGACTCTAGCATCGGAACAATCGTAGGCATCAATGATGGAAAACGATTCGTTTGGAAGGTATTCTTCGTATTGTGCCCGTCGGATTTTTGAGATGATGGGCTTTCCATTTTGATAATAGGACACCCGTTCGACAAACGATTCGCTATCACCACTTCCTTCGATAAAGATCTCTTTCGAAGCCACTTTTTCGTTGTTTTTGAAGTAGAAAAAATTGGTAAGTACGCTTCCAGAAGTCGATGTTGTATATTTTTCCTCCAATCGCACCATACGAGAACTGTCATCCAGCAAAACGTACGCTTGGTAGCTTTCCCCATTTTCCTTGGTGTAGTACAATGTATTTGCTACGGTAAGAGAGTCAGAATTGTCAATTTGCGTGATATAAGCTTCGAAGGATGCCCCTCTACCATCATCAGGGGTTCCTTTCTGTGCTGCATTTTTGGTTTCTTTCACTTGAACGGCATCATCAGAGCACGCCAGCAAAGTGCCAGTTAATGTCAACAATAGGAGAATTGCTTTTAGGTTCATTATCATCGGGTTTAATCCTTAAATGTGTGAAAAGACAAAAGTAACAAAGAAATATTATTCAAAAATCCTTGACAGATCCAGAAAGATGCCTTATATTTGCACTCGCTTATACTACTTATGTGAGCAAAAATACATCGCGGGATGGAGCAGTTGGTAGCTCGTCGGGCTCATAACCCGAAGGTCGTCAGTTCGAGTCTGGCTCCCGCTACAAGGAAAGTCTTTCGTCATTTGACGAGAGACTTTTTTCATTTATGACTGTCAGGAGCTCGCTTTTTAAAGTTTTGAATGAAAAAAATACAACTTGAAGTGCTGGAAGACTTTGCTTGGGCTGTTAACTCAATTCAGTCCATGAAAATAATACGGCTCTCGCTACTAGAAAAAGGGGATCATTTATTTGTTCCCAACTTTTGACGTTAATCTTATTCCGTTATGTTGAATATAGGTGCTGATACTATGTCATTTTGGTGCTTTATGTGTTATATTTATGTTGTTAGAGGATAGTTATACGCAATTGACGGTATGGCTCGAAATGCCCATTGTGTGACAGCCATACTGTATTAACCAGTGTGCTTTTTTCTTTCTTCCCCCCTTTTCTTTTTTAGCGTTACAAGGCAACCATTTTCTGGATAAATCGTATATTCGTACTGCGAACTTTATTAGAATTATTATGTGTTCACCACAAATCAAACGGTTAAGAACAAAGACCTGGGGAAGGCAGACGGGTGTAAGTCCCGAGACCAAATTGGAGCACGCTCTAATGAAGTTCGCAGTGACCTTCCCTCTTTTATTCACTTATCTTATCATTTTTTATGCGGACTTCAAATGGTCAGGATATTCGTCAAGCAGTAGTCTTGATAAATATCTCGGATGATACACGACACGTATCAAACATCGAGGAATTACTAACCTTGGATCAGCTTGTCTTTTTAGACAATATTCGGAAACACGATAAACATGCTTTGATTGAATCTTTGCGCTGCGCGCACGATTCAATTGTCTATTGTTCGGATATTGAAATTAGCAAGGAGTTTAAGGATGTGCTTTTCGATTTGAAGATATTGAAGGATTGGTTGGAGAGGATATAGAAAACGAGAGAAAGGAGCGCGATGCGC
>JBNKGN010000016.1:0-19398 GCA_050289845.1 Crocinitomicaceae bacterium
CTTGTGGTAAAAAAAGATTAACGTCCCAATTTCAAACTAGACCCTGAAATCGTTTTCTTTTCATTTACTTCAAATTTCTTAGAGAAGATAAAGATCCCTGCCTTCGCTTTCCCTTTCAGTTCCACTTCAATTTCCGATTTCGAAGCATAGGTCATCATTTTCATCAATGCGCCTTGAGATAGCGTCGCCGTCAAATCAGCATCAATGGCAGACTCCCGTTTCGATTTCATTTTCACCTTTTTATTCAGGCGGACAGTTCCAATATTCTCTCCCTCCACGTACAAATCCAAAGTAGAAGGCTTGATTTTAACGCCAAAGCAATTTTCATTGTACATGTTGGCTTTCGCATTCAAATGAATTGTATTGCCATCAACTTTACTGACTTTAAACTCTTCACCACCACGCATTTCTGGAGCAGTGAATTCAAAGCAACCACACGAACTAAGTACAATTGCGAAAAGAGAAAGGAACAGAATATTTTTCATATTAATCATTCAAGAGTGTTCTAAAATAACTGTAGAAATAGGGAATTGTTTCAATTCCTTTGAAATAATTAAATACTCCAAAATGCTCGTTTGGCGAATGAATGGCATCACTATCCAAACCAAAGCCCATCAAAATCGTTTTCACACCAAGCTCTTTTTCGAACATCGATACAATTGGAATTGACCCGCCACTGCGCACAGGAATCGGTTTCTTTCCGAACGTTTTCTCATACGCTAGGCTTGCCGCTTCGTAACCTTTCGAATCGATTGGAGTAACAGCTGGTTCACCACCATGATGCGGTGTTACTTTGACACGTGTTCCTTTTGGAGCAATACTTTCAAAATGATTTAAAAAGAGGTTCGTGATTTCTTCTGGATCTTGATCTGGCACCAAACGCATAGAGATTTTCGCGTACGCTTTCGATGCTATCACCGTTTTAGCTCCCTGACCAGTATATCCTCCCCACATTCCATTCACATCAAGTGTTGGACGAATCGATCCGCGCTCCATGGTAGAATAACCTGTTTCTCCATACACATCTTCGATATCCAAAGCTTCGCAATATGCCGCTTTACTGAACGGTGCACGAGCCATTTCTGCGCGTTCTTCATCTGTTAAATCCACCACTCGATCGTAAAATCCTGGGATGGTAATATGATTGTTTTCATCGTGCAAGGAAGCGATCATTTTCGCCATAATATTTAAAGGATTGGCAACACAACCTCCGTACAATCCGGAGTGCAAATCACGATTTGGTCCTGTTACTTCTACTTCCACATAACTCAACCCTCGAAGGCCTGTAGTAATGGAAGGGACATCATTGGCAAGCATCCCAGTGTCTGAGACTAAAATCACATCTGCACGCAATTTCTCGTGATTGTTTTTTACGTAAATGCCAAGGTTTGGACTCCCAACTTCCTCTTCCCCTTCGATCATGAATTTTACATTACACGGCAACTCGTTGGACTGCATCATTGCTTCAAAAGCTTTTACATGCATGTACATCTGTCCTTTATCGTCGCATGCACCTCGGGCAAAAATAGCGCCCTCCGGATGCAACGCTGTCTTTTTAATTACGGGTTCAAACGCTGGACTGTCCCATAAATCAATCGGATCCGCTGGTTGAACATCGTAATGTCCGTACACCAAAACCGTCGGTAGGTTCGCATCGATCATTTTATCAGCATAGACAATCGGATAGCCCGCTGTTTCGCAAATTTCCACGTTTTCCGCACCTGCTTCTTTCAATCTTTTGGCAACTACTTCAGCCGTTTTATGCACATCTGCTGAGAAATTAGCATCCGCCGATACCGATGGTACGCGCAGAAGATCCAACAATTCGTCTAAAAATCGTTCTTTGTTTTGATTGATAAATGCTTGTGTGTTTTCCATGAGAAATTCGTTTAATTCGAGGTTCAAAAGTCGTAATTTTCTTGTGATTATTAGGTAATCTCTCGATATTATTCGACTTTAGTGCAACCAAAATGAAACAAACAAAGTCTTAGTACTAGTTAAACTGCTTATATTTTTTTTATGAAATATTCTTTCCTCGTCTTGTCGATTCTACTGGCAACTTCTTTTTCACAAGCACAAATTCAGGTGACGAACACTCAGACACCTGCAGATCTTATTAATAATGTCTTGATTGGGTCTGGGGTTACAGCCACGAACATTACGGTAAATGGTTCCGCAGCACTCGCAACAACAGTACAGCCAAGTGCGACCTACTTCAATCAAAACGGAACTTTATTTCCTATTACTGACGGTGTATTGTTAAGTAGTGGAAATGGTAACGTAGCAGTCGGACCAAATACTGCTACAGGAGAAAGTAATTCTACTGGGACATTAACAGTTACAGATGCAGATATGAATGCGATCGCTGCCGCAACAGTAACGAATGGAATTGTTGTTGAATTTGATTTCGTTGCCACAGGAAATTATTTGGAATTCAATTACATCTTTGGTTCTGAGGAGTACCCTGAGTTTGCACCACCAAACAGTTCTTCATTCAACGATATTTTCGGGTTCTTTCTTTCTGGAACTGGAATTACAGGAACATTCACAAACGGTGCGGTGAATATCGCTACTGTACCAGGAAGCACAACACCGGTATCTATTAATAATGTGAACGCAATTACAAATCAAACCTATTATGTTGACAACACTGGCGGATTGACTTACGGTAATGCGATTGAATACGACGGGACAACAGCAACGATGACTGCTTTCTCTGATTTGATCTGTGGTGAAACGTACCACATTAAACTGGGGATTGCGAATGTAGGAGATCAAGGATGGGATTCTGGTGTATTTCTGGAAGGAGGTAGCTTCACGACCAACCCTGTTCAATTTACATTCAACTCCTATTCGGCAAACAACACGATCTCTGAAGGATGTTCGCAAACGGCAGAGCTCATGTTTACTCGAGAAGGATGTAACAACCAAAATGATTCTCTAGTTGCCTACATTAACTACAACGGAACAGCAACAAACGGAGTTGATTTTAATTTATTGGATGACTCTGTACTTCTAGAACCTGGCGTTGACACTGTTATCTGGCAGATTGATCCATTCGAAGATGGAATTCCTGAAGGTGTGGAATCTATTGAACTGGAAATCATTACAATTCTGATGAACAATGATACGTTGTACTCCTACGCAACCTTCTACATCACGGATGTCCCTCCTTTCGATGCGCTTGCGAATGACGTGAATTTATTCTGTAACACCGATTCAACGGATGTATTCGTAGTACCGAACGGCGGTTTCGCACCTTACACGTATAGTTGGAGTAATGGTAGTCCCGACTCTTTATTTAACTTCAATCCGAATACCAACGGAACGACGGAGTTCATTGTGACCGTCACCGATTTCTGTGGATATACCGCAATTGATACGGCCACTATCGTTATGAATCAAACGTTGGCGATCGATACAATTCTCACGCAAGCAGCAAGTGCATGTTTACCTAACGGATGGGCGTCAGCAACGGTAGTCGGTGTAACCTCCAATCAAGGTCAACCATTCTATCATTGGACGGGTCCAGGAAACCCAGGATCAAACAACGTCGACGGAACTGCCATAACCAATGTGCCATCAGGATGGTATTACTTTACGGTAATCGATGATGTTTGTCAGGCAGAAGATAGCGCGTTTATTGATATGACAAATCCACCAAGTGCTGACTTCTCTTTGTCTGCGGATGGCGCTTGTAACCCTGTTACCGTTGTATTTACGAACGAAAGTCAAAACACGACAAACTACATTTGGAACTTCGGCGATGGAACGCCTAATGCGACATCAACGGATGTAACGCACGTATTCACGAGTACTTCGATCGTTTCTTTGACTGCTTCGGATGCAAGTGGTTGTGCAGATACGGCATACGCTCAGATTGATGTTTTACCATGTGGCTGTACAGATCCAACGGCTGATAACTACGATCCAACGGCACAATATGACGACGGAAGTTGTACCTATCCGCTACCAATTATTGTAGCTCCAAACGTATTTACACCGAATGGCGATAACATCAACGACTTGTTTACGCTAGACGCGACGAACACAGTAAACATTATTTTGGTGATTACCAATCGTTGGGGGAATGTTATGTACGAAGGTGAGGGCACTGCTCCTGCATGGGACGGAAAATCACAAGCAAATCAAAATGCGACTAGTGGTGTGTACTTCTACAAGTACGAAGCATACGGTATCAATGGAGACATGATTACTGGACACGGATTTGTTCACTTGGAACGTGACTAAAATAAACCTAAATTAAAACATGAAATCCCTGTCACTCCGAAATGGAAACAGGGATTTTTTTTTGCTTTAAATCTTTCGTTTAGTACAAGAAATTGTGGTAAGGATAACGTTCTTGAAAAATTGCTTTCACTTCGCTGTACATAACGTCTCGAAGTTCTTCAATATTTTCTTTGTCTTGCGCTGAGATGAAGACGCATTTCGCTTCTGGTAAACGCGCCATCCATGTTTTCTTTAGTTCTTCCAAAGAAACTGGTACGTCGTCTGCATCGATATCAAAATCTTCTTTTTCTTCGTAGTGATACGCATCGATTTTGTTGAACACAATAATTACCGGCTTGTCCGTATCGTCTATTTCAGCTAGCGTTTCATTCACCACTCGATAGTGATCTTCAAAATTTGGATGCGAAATATCGAGAATGTGCATTAAGACATCGGCTTCGCGGACCTCGTCCAATGTTGACTTAAACGATTCGACCAACTGGTGGGGTAATTTTCGAATGAATCCCACGGTATCTGCCAGAAGAAATGGCAAATTCTCTATCACTACTTTTCGTACCGTTGTATCTAGGGTAGCAAACAATTTGTTTTCTGCAAACACATCGGATTTGCTCAACAAATTCATGATGGTACTCTTTCCAACGTTGGTATACCCGACCAAAGCGACACGCACCAATTGACCACGATTTCCACGTTGCACAGACATTTGTTTGTCGATACTTTTTAATTTCTCCTTTAGCAGCGCAATTTTGTTCTGAATGATTCTTCGATCCGTTTCAATTTGGGTTTCCCCAGGACCGCGCATTCCGATTCCTCCTTTTTGTCGTTCAAGGTGGGTCCACATACGTGTCAAACGCGGCAATAAATATTGTAATTGTGCCAACTCCACCTGAGTTTTCGCATGAGATGTGCGGGCACGACTGGCAAAAATGTCAAGAATCAAATTGTTTCTATCCAATACTTTGACATTCAACGCCGCCTCGATATTCCGCAACTGCGAAGGACTTAATTCATCATCGAAAATGACCAAATCGATTTGATGTGCATCAACATAATCGGCGATTTCTTGCAGTTTCCCTGATCCGACATAAGTTTTCGAGCTGGGAAGCTGCATCTTCTGCATAAACACTTCCTTTGTAACGGCACCTGCAGTCATTGCCAGAAATTCCAACTCTTCAATATACTCCTGAGCTTGAGCCTCTGTGATATCCGCATGAATAACACTGACCAATACACAGGTCTCCTCAACAGCATCAACAAGAACGTGTTCTTGACCCATCTTATTTTCGTAATGATTTTACGTGATCGATAATATTATCTAATTCTTCTTCCGATTCGAGATTTTGCATCTGTCTCGGCATTCCATTTTTTCCGTGCTTCAGAAGGTTCACTATTCCCGCCGAATCCAATGTTGAAACGGTGAGATCCTTTGCACCACCTGCCCCCATTTTTCCGTCGGGTCCATGACACATTTCACAATGGCGCTGGTAAATTAATACTCCTTCGCGCGGCGTATACCCTTCCGGCGGATCAAACCCCGTGGTTTTCGGCGCGTTATCACAAGCGGCGAGTAAAAAAAGTACGGGAATGAAATAACGCATTAACTCCACTGTCCTCCAAACGCTGCCCAATGACCAAAAGGCCAAGGAATTGATGCCAAAATAAGAAGCAATCCAATCGTGTAACTAATCAAAATTGCACGGTGTTGGTTGCGTGTTCCTTTCATTTTCTTCTCTGCACGACCTCTTCCAATAGTGATTATCGTAATCGCAATCACCATCAATAAAACGTGCTCTAATCCAAAAAATCGATTCAATCCATTGGACATCCAACCTGCATCAAAATTGATTTTTCCGCGACCGTTGATAAGATACAACACAATTCCCAATAAAAGCTGCATGTGCAAACTAATCATCGCAAAAAGGTTCAACATTTTATCTTTCTTCAAATAATTACCCGATGCCATTGATCTTGCGGCATTAACAATCGCAGCAACCAACAAAATAAGAATGATCCAGCGAAGTCCTGAATGCGCGTGTACCAAAATACCGTAAAGATCCATGTGTATGTTTTTTACAAAAATACGAAAATGCGCGCTCCCCCTATGCGTTGTTATCCATTGATTTTTTCCTAATTTCACGCCACAACTTTCGTTTTATGAAACTGTTATCCTTCTTATTTATCGTATTTGGTTGCTTAAACACCATTTACGCACAAATTCGCCCCGAAAACGGACGTGCGGAATCTCAAGCTCCAGCATATGTTCTCAAAAACGCGACCATCTATGTTTCGCCCGATGAAGTTCTTTCAAAAGGAACCATCGTGATCAAAGGCGATCAAATTATCGAACTGGGATCTGGTCCTTTGGTCAAAACTCCGAAAGATGCCGTCGAAATTGATTGTTCAGGAAAGGTTATTTTACCTTCCTTCATTGATTTGTACAGCGAAATGGGAATGCCTGAAACGGAGCAACCCAAAGATCCAATTCGTCAGGGAGCCGTGCATTGGAATTATTCGATTCACCCTGAGGTAAATGCTTCTCAGACCTATGTCTTTAATCAAAAAGAAGCCGATGAATTGATCGCGAAAGGATTTGGATTTGCCGTTACGCATGCTGACAATGGAATTGCACAGGGAACAGGAACTTTAGTGGCTTTGATGGATGCCCCAGAAGCACGTCTTAACATGTCAAATCCGCCGAGCTATTATTCGTTTTCACGCGGAAAATCACCTCAAGATTACCCGTCTTCTCAAATGGGATCCATTGCTTTGTTGCGTCAGGCATTTTACGATGCAGAATGGCACAAGAACAGCGGAGAAGAACAAAATCTATCGTATGATGCGTTAAATGAACAAAAATCACAACCCATGATTTTCAAAACGCGGGACGATTTGGAATTACTCCGCGCACAAAAAATCGCGAATGAATTTGATCTAAAATTCCTCTATTTTGGTTCTGGTGAAGAGTACCAATCGATTCAGTCTTTGCAAAATTTACAATCGACCATTATCCTTCCACTGGATTATCCAGAAGCTTATGATGTGACGAATCCTTATGTTTCACGTCAAATTCCCCTGAGCGATTTAAAACACTGGGAAATGGCTCCGTCCAACCCTCGGATTCTACTGGAGAACGGTATTGAAATTTGTTTCTCGGCGCACGGTACAAAATCGGAGGATTTCTGGAAAAATCTTCGTATCACTGGTGCACATGGCGTTACCGCAAACGACCTTCTAAAAGCACTCACTGTGACGCCCGCAAAAATTTTGGGTGTTTCCGACGATCTCGGTACACTGAACAAAGGGAAACGCGCCAGTTTTGTTATTTACGACGCCGATCCATTGAAATACGAAGCAACCATTTTGGAAACATGGACCCTTGGAGAACGCACAGTGAAACATGTCCCTAACCCAACGGATGAAATTGTCGGCGATTATACCGTTTCCGTTGCTGGAAATAATTTCGAATTAAATCTGAAAGAACAAGGCGGAAAATTGAAAGGCAAAATCACGTATACCAAATTGGTCGAAGAAGTGGCAAAAGACACGACTGTTGATGCTTTTGTTGATTATAACGACAACAACATTACCGTTCAATTTATTGTGAAAAATGAAGCGTTTGACGGAAGTATGTCTTTACGTGGAAAATTCAACCCTCGATTGGGCGTTTTTGAAGGAGAGGGATTGCTCCCGAATGGCGATTGGGAAAAATGGTCGGCGATCCGAAAGAAAAAAGGCAGCAACGAATCAAAAGCACTCGAAGAATTACCGCTCGCCGACACGACGAACTACACGTGGTTCCCGAACCTTGCTTATGGCTTCGATACTTTACCCGAATCACGCGCAATTGTAATCACGAATGCAACTATTTGGACAAACGAACTCGACGGGATCATCGAAAACGCTACCTTAGTTTTGAATCACGGAAAAATCACTTTTGTCGGAACGGGAAGAGCACCAATTCCTAGCGGAGCCATCCAAATTGACGCAAAAGGAAAACACGTAACTTCCGGAATCATTGACGAGCATTCTCATATTGCAATTTCCAAAGGCGTAAACGAAGGCGGTCAATCTATTAGCGCAGAAGTAAGCATCGGAGACGTTGTCAATCCTCAAGACATCAATATTTACCGACAACTATCAGGAGGTGTCACCGCCGCGCAATTATTGCATGGGTCGGCGAATCCAATTGGGGGGCAATCCGCATTGATCAAATTAAAATGGGGCGCGAATGCTGAAGAAATGCTGATTCCCGATGCGCCTGGATTCATCAAGTTTGCTTTGGGAGAAAATGTAAAACGTTCCAATTGGGGAGGTTCCGATCGTTTCCCACAAACCCGCATGGGGGTAGAGCAAGTCTATTACGACGGATTTCAGCGGGCACAGGTGTACCAGGAAAGTTGGAAAACCTTCAATCAAGGCAAAAAAGGCAATGCACCTCGTGTGGATTTAGAGTTGGAGGTACTTTCTGAGATCCTCCGTGAAGAGCGTTTCATTTCCTGCCATTCTTATGTACAATCCGAAATTAACATGTTGATGCACGTTGCCGATTCTATGGGCTTCCAAGTGAATACGTTTACCCACATTTTGGAAGGATACAAAGTCGCCGATAAAATGCGCGAACACGGCGTTGGCGGTTCTACTTTCTCGGACTGGTGGGCATATAAATATGAAGTCAACGATGCTATTCCTTATAATGCTTCTTTGATGCACGAACAAGGAGTGGTTGTAGCAATTAATTCTGACGATGCTGAAATGGGTAGACGCCTGAATCAAGAAGCTGCAAAAGCCGTGAAATATGGTGGCATGTCTGAGGAAGACGCCTGGAAAATGGTCACCTTAAACCCTGCGAAATTATTGCATTTGGACGATCGTATGGGCAGTATCAAAGAAGGGAAAGATGCCGATATCGTGATTTGGTCGGACAATCCATTGGCAATTACGGCCGTCGTAGAACAGACCATCATCGATGGAACTATTTTGTATGACAAAGAACGCGATGCACAATTGCGTCTTGCCAACCAAGCAGAAAAAGCACGGATCATCTCCAAAATGCTTGAAGACAATAAAGCAGGAGGTAAGAAACGTCCATTCATCAAGTTGAAGAAAGGACACTTCCACTGCGACACCATGGGAGAAGAAGCCACTTTAGAAGAAAATACGCATTAAAATGAAACAGATCTTTGTACTCTTTGCGCTCCTATTTTTGGGAACAGCACACGCTCAAAAACCAGCAAAAATTTTGTTGCACAGTGGTTACCTGCACGTAGGAAATGGTGAAATTCTAGAAAGTGCTTTAATTGGCATTGAAGACGGGAAAATTTCATTGGTTCGAAACTCCCTCGCCTATCGCTATGATCCCGCTTATTGGGATACCATTATTGATTTGAAGGGAGGGCACATTTACCCAGGATTTGTTGCTCCCAATTCCACTTTGGGACTTACAGAAATTGATGCTGTTCGCGCGACGCGTGATTTTGATGAAGTGGGGGCTTTTAATCCTCACGTGCGCGCTCAAATCGCCTACAACGTTGAATCAACCGTTATCAGTACTGTGCGTACAAATGGCGTTCTACTGACGCAAGCGACCCCAAGAGGTGGTGTCGTTTCGGGCAGCTCATCAATTATGAAACTTGACGGTTGGAACTGGGAAGATGCCACTATCAAAGCAGACGACGGGATTCATCTGAACTGGCCAGCAAGCTTGGAAGGTGGTGGTTGGTGGGCCGAACCTGCTCCCAAAAAACCAAACGAAAAATACGCCGAGCAACTTGCGGAAATTAAAGACTTTTTTGAGAAAGCGAAAGCGTATGCACAAGAAGACACACCCGAAGTTACAGATGGTCGCTGGGAAGCCATGCGCGGTTGTTTTGACGGAACGAAACGTGTGTATATCCATGCCAATGAATTGCAACAACTTCAAGATATCGTGGATTTCGTAGCGGAATTTGATCTCCAATTTCCCGTGATCGTTGGCGGATATGATGCTCATTTGATTACTCGAAAACTGGCAGATGCCAAAATCCCCGTGATGATTGTGCGCCCACACAGCTTGCCTGAAAACGAGGAAGATGCCGTTGATTTACCTTATAAAATGGCTGCATTATTGCAAAAAGATGGTGTACAATATTGCATTCAAAACGAAGGTGATATGGAAGCGATGAACGCACGAAATATTCCATTTCTGGCAGGAACCGCTATGGCATATGGTTTAACCGAAGAAGAAGCCATTCGCGCCGTGTCGCTATCATCCTGTGAAATCATGGGAATTGACAAAATGTACGGAAGTATTGAAAAGGGGAAATCGGCAACGTTGTTTGTATCAACTGGAAACGCACTTGACATGCGCACGAATGACGTAACCGTTGCGTTAATCGACGGGAGTTTCGTTTCCATGGAAAACCACCAGACCGAACTCTACGAGAAATACAAGAAAAAATACGCCGAGCAGGAAGACTAATACTTTCTATTCGTTTGTGTCCTTTGGTCTTTTGTACTCGCGAATAATTAAGCGGGAACCACGGTCGTATTTTAAGTAACGCCATGCCCAATTGACAAATACTACCAGACGACTTCTGAAATCAACGAGGAGCATCAAGTGTACAAACATCCAGGTCAACCAGGCAAAATACCCTGAAAATTTGAATCGTTTTAAGTCGACCACCGCTTTATTGCGCCCCACTGTCGCAATTGTTCCACGGTCCTTATAAACGAAAGGAACGGGTTCTTTGCGTTTTAGAGTATTGAAATTACGCGCCAACCAGGCTCCTTGTTGTCCTGCCACCGATGCCAACATGGCGTATCCTCTTGGATTCTCATCGGACGCCATTTCTGCGATGTCTCCAATGGCAAAAACGTCCTCTACATTCTTCACGCGTGCGAAATCATCAACCAGAATACGCCCAGATCGCTCATTTACGCTTAAGATCCCGTCGAGTTTCACAGCTTTGACACCTGCCGTCCAGATGACAGCCTTTGATTCAAAATTTCGACCATCCGTTACAACCGTCGACCCTTTGTAACTTAAAACGCGCGTCTTTTTGAAAATATGTACCCCCATTTTTCGTAAAAACTCCTCTGATTTTTCAGAAGCATGAGGGCTCATCCCTGCGAGCACACGATCCGATCCTTCGATAAGGTTAATCTGCATGCGACGCACGTCCAAATCGGGATAATCGGATGGCAGCACTCTGGTTTTAAGTTCCGCAAGTGCACCGGCAAGTTCAACCCCAGTTGCACCACCGCCAATAATTACGAAATTCATGAGACGATTCTGTGCTTCAATACTTTCTGCGTTCAAAGCTTCCTCGAAATTTTGAAGGATCATGCTTCTCATTTCCAGGGATTCCAAAATGGACTTCATGGGCAAGGTACGTTCAGCGATGTCTGTGTTTCCAAAGAAGTTATTCGTTGCTCCCATTGCGACGACGAGATAATCGTATTCAATCGGTCCAATAGTCGTATCCACCGTTTTTTGTTGCGTATCTACCGACAAAACTTCGGTTTTACGGAAATGAAAATGGGGTTTTCCTTTAAATATTTTTCGGATGGGATAGGTAATGGAATCAGGCTCTAAACCAGAGGTGGCTACCTGATACATGAGTGGTTGAAACGTATGGTAATTGTTTTTATCGAGCAAAACCACCTGATACTTGCTTGCGTGGATTTTCTGGATAAACTTTAATCCTCCAAAACCACAACCAACCACCACAATTCTGGGGAGATCAACGTTGGGAATATTCATGGATTAAAGGTCAGTATTAATCCAAAGACAAACAAATAATACGAGGGCAATTAGACCATTGAAGAAAAACTTTAGTTGGAAAGGAATATTGGATAGATTTCTTTCAGGAAAAGTACGATGAAGATTTCGCATTTCGCTGTTCGATTGTTATCTTTGGAATGAATCTAAATAATTAATTTATTATGGCTTTTGAATTACCAAGTTTACCGTATGCATACGATGCATTGGAACCACATATTGATGCGAGAACAATGGAAATACACCATTCAAAGCACCACAATGGATATACAACCAACCTGAACAACGCAATTGCAGGTACTTCTTTTGAAGGAAAAAGCATTGAAGCTATTTTGGCATCATGTGCTGATACACCAGCAGTTCGTAACAACGGTGGTGGATTTTATAACCACAGCCTTTTCTGGGAAGTGATGTCTCCAAATGGAGGAGGAACTCCAGGTGGTGCCTTAGGGGACGCGATCAACGCTGCCTTTGGTTCTTTCGAAGGATTTAAAGAGACATTCGCGAAAGCTGCGGCTACACGCTTTGGATCTGGTTGGGCATGGTTGTGCGTAACCGATGGGAAATTGGAGGTTTGTTCTACAGCAAATCAAGACAATCCTTTGATGGGAGTTGGCTGTTCTGGAATGCCAATCTTAGGTTTGGATGTTTGGGAGCATGCTTATTATTTGAATTATCAAAACCGTCGTCCTGACTACATCAACGCCTTTTTCAATGTAATTAATTGGGACAAAGTAGCTGCTAACTACAGTGCTGCATTGTAATCCAAATAAATCGAACAATTGGAAACGCCTTCTGCAAAGAGGGCGTTTTTTTTCGGCATATTATTTGAAGGAGAAAGGGAAACGTAACCTTATCGAACGAAAAGGGTTATAGAAAAAAGACCATTATGCAAAGCCTCATTTCCAATAAAATGCTTCTGATCATCACTGTCTGCATGTTCGCAGGGGTGATTTTCGCTTTTGCTTTTGGTTAAAAATCTTTGGGAATTACGCCAATTCAGGCAAATTGATGGCAACGACTTCTTTCACTTCAGGAACGGCTTTCTTTACTTGCTCTTCCAATCCCGCTTTAAGCGTCATCATCGACATGGAGCAATCACTGCAAGCTCCTAGCAATCGTACAACCACCGTTGCATCGTCCTTAATCTCTACCAATTCCATGTCACCGCCATCCGCGTGCAGAAACGGACGCAATTGGTCCATTGCTTCCAACACTTTTTCAGAGATTTGTTTTTTGTCGATTGCCATGATTACTTCGATTTAAGCAGCGCTACGTGCTTTACAAAGGTACGAACTAATTCATCAAAAGCCGCCGCAATTGGCGTGTTTTCCTGAAATACTGCCGGACGACCAACATCTCCCGCTTCTCTCACACCTTGTACCAATGGAATTTGCCCTAAAAATGGGACTCCCATTCCTTCCGCAAGATTTTTAGCACCGTCACGACCAAAAATGTAATACTTATTATTCGGCAGCTCTTCAGGTGTAAACCAAGCCATGTTTTCAATAATTCCAACGACAGGAACATTGATTGAGTCCAAACGGAACATGTTCACGCCTTTTCGAGCATCGGCAAGCGCTACTTCCTGAGGTGTACTAAC
Source organism: Crocinitomicaceae bacterium (assembly GCA_050289845.1). Taxonomy (GTDB): domain Bacteria; phylum Bacteroidota; class Bacteroidia; order Flavobacteriales_D; family Crocinitomicaceae; genus UBA4466. The sequence goes on from JBNKGN010000016.1 coordinate 13,614, forward strand.
AACCACGGCACCATCCAAGGGCACGTTTTGAACCAACGACAAATGAATATCGCCAGTACCTGGAGGTAAATCGATCAATAAGTAATCCAATTCGCCCCAATAAGCATCAGTAAACATTTGCGTCAACGCTTTCGAAGCCATCGGACCGCGCCAAACAACTGCATTGTCTTGTTCCGTGAAGAAACCAATAGAAAGAATTTTTATTCCATAACTCAACACGGGGTTGATTTTCGGCACTCCATCAATATCCAGCATCGTAGGACGTTCGTCTACTACATCAAACATCGTAGGCATGGAAGGTCCGTAAATATCTCCATCCACAATCCCAACGCGGTATCCCGCTTTCGCCAATCCACCCGCCAAATTCGCTGTTACGGTAGATTTACCAACACCACCTTTCCCAGAAGCTATGGCAATTACGTGTTTTACTTCAGGAAGGACTTTTCGATGTGCTTCTTTCGCTTCAGCTGGCAACGCAGCAACTTCGCAATTGACAAGCAATTCTTTCCCGAATTTATTTTTAAGATTAAAATCGATTGCCTCCTGCATTCTACGACGTGCGTGCAACGCTGGATTTGAAACTAAAACGCGCAACGACACAACGCCATCTTCGATTTTAAGATCTTCAATTAGATTTGCGGATACAATATCTTTTTTAAGGTCAGGTTCCATAACGGAGCCCAACACTTCCAGTACATTTTCTCGAAGTAATTCCATGAAATGAGCGCTTATTTCGCTGTTTTTGGCTGAAATGATTTGATGGATTTTGCCATCAATTCAATAATGATTTTTTCGTAGCCTTCCTCACGTGATTCTAGCACATACGTGATGCCATCGATCGTTTTTTGTCCAAACACGTGGTAGGACTTATGTTCGATACCTACGGTTGACGAAGCTCCTTGCGATCCTTTCACGATCAATTCGCGTTGGTACAGGATCATGTCAGGTTCGTCAATTAAATACTTGATTTTGAAGAATTTTTTCCGTGACAATTCGCGTTTCTCTTCCTTCACATTGTCGCGAATATTCGCCATGTCTTCGATGTGCAATGTAAAATTGGGACCAACGTCTATTTGCCAAAGGTGGTCTTCTGGATGTAAAATTTCAGGTTTTGTTGAGGCACCAATGTTGGCCGTTTCGTCCGGCAATTGAAGGTAGGCCTTGATACCGTACTTGGACATATCGATCATTTGAAACTCGTAATAGTCCTCGTCAATTTCGATGCCGTCGTTGGTTTTCGGTTCCTCAGGTTTACTCGAACACGATGATTGTCCGACACCAACTGCGATTAAGAGTAGAAACATCCAATGTTTCATTGTGACAGGCTTTACCATAATTCTCGATTTCATCTGCTAGAAAATTGACACTTGTGCAAATATACAAAATGGATTGATAGCCCATTCAATTTATAGGATCAACACGCCAGATTCGCCCAGAACGGGTATTTGGGTCATGTTCGCTTCCGAAATCGTCTCTGGTAGGAAGACAAATTTTTTGTCATACATCACTCCATCCACGTAGAAACTGATCCAATATTCGTTCGCGAGCCCGAAAACTTCTTCCATTATCGGCTCAATTTTAGCGGCTTCGTTGGGCAAGAGCACCTCCAAACAGTGACGTAACATGGATGTTTTTACGGTTTCACCTGTATTGGCATTGGTTCCGTAACCTTTACTTGTGATGATGATCCCTTCCATGATGTCATCCCGCAAATTCAGTAAGTATACATTGTAAATGGGTTCGTCGAGTTCGTTGCGTTGTTGCACTACAGCTACTCCCACCTTTTCCACTTTGGGTCCCATTAATTCTTCGCGCATACCGTTTGTTTTAAACGTTGATTTATATTTCGTTCGTTACCAATGCACAAAATTACGAACATCATTGAATGCAAGATGGATTTCTTTTAAATGAATCCGAAAAATTGAATTAATTGCACAAGTACTACATCTCTTCCGCTTCCGCAGCTAAAATTTTTCCGAGTGTGATGTATTGAAAAACGCCGAGACAATGTCCGACCTTATATTTCACCGAGGAAACGTATTCCTGCTCGTTTTTCAAATGTTCTGGAATTTCAAAATCGGGTTTGCGTTTCATTCCGAGACGTACGATCAACAAGTTGCGATCGGGGATAGCAATGATGTACTGACCTAATATTCCTCGGCAATAGTAGACTTCATCTGCATTGCCACGATAGGTCCAAATATGATAACCGTATCTGTAATTAGGCATGCCATCTTCCGCTACAAGATCGTTTTGTTTCACCATTTGATGGAAAAACCATCTTGGTACGATTTGCTCGCCTTCAAACTCCCCCTGATGCAACAATAACTTTCCGATTCGAGCAAAGTCTCTCGCTTGTGCATACAAACAACAGAAAGCTTTTTCCTGACCTCCTTTGCGATCCAAACTCCAAAAGGCATCCCCTTCCATTCCGATTTTCGACCAAATTTTTTCCTCGGCGTATTTGCTCACACTTTTCCCAGTCGCTTTTTCTACGATCATGGCGAGTAATTGCGAATTTCCACTTTGATAGTTGAACGTTACACCGGGCTCACTCACTCTTTTCTGACGCATCAATAGACCGTCCAAATCGGAACCAAAATAAGATTCTGCATTGTCGGAAAACGGATTCACCCCGCTTTCGGTCCAACTTAAGCCTGAGGCCATCTCCAACAAATGTCGAATAGTGATCACATTTCTTGATCCATTTTTGTATTGTGGAATGTATTTGTAAACGGGATCATCGATACTGCCAATTTTGCCTTCTTCGATTGCGATTCCCACGAGAAGTGCTACCACCGTTTTGGCGATCGAGAAAGAATTGGAAAGCGTAGACGCATCGTGTTCGCCCCAATACTCTTCGTAAAGGAGTGTGTCGTTCTGAATAACCAATAACGCCCTCGTATCGAGGTCTTCGATGTACGCTCTTAAATCAGAAGGAATTGTTTGTTTGTTATAATTGGGATGTTTTGGAAATTGATACGCTGCCCCCTTTTTGCTCACTTTTTTTGTGTGAAAGGTTTCCAAATCATAGATTGTCGGTCCAACGCGTCCTTTCAAATAGGTGTTTCCGATACCTCGGTAAATGTAAAACCTACCTGTGAGGATAATCACGGCATTTACAACAATAATCGTCCCAACAAAAAACCAAAAGATCACGCGCCCTATTTTTTTTAATGACTTCATGCATTCACATACGTAAACCCGAACTGTTCTGCCAGTTTGCGCTTGTACACCAAAGCTACTTCATTCAGATCAACAGGTCTGCCCAATTCACTTTCCATGGAAGTTACTGCTTTATCATCAATCCCACAAGGAATAATATGAGAGAAATAAGACAAATCAGAATTGATATTAAATCCAATACCATGCATGGTTACCCAACGGGAACTTTTTACGCCCATCGCGCAGATTTTTCGTGCTCTTGGAGTGCTTCCCTCAATCCAAACGCCTGTCAGACCGTCAACGCGTTCACCGACAATCCCGTATTCTGCCAGCGTTGCGATCACCGCTTCTTCCAAATACCGCAAATACTTGTGAATATCCGAGAAAAAATGATCCAAATCAAAAATTGGATAAACCACTAATTGTCCAGGACCATGGTAAGTAATATCGCCACCACGATTGATTTCATAATAGGTTGCTTCGTGCTCGGTAAGTCCCTCATTATCCAGGAGCAGGTGTTCTTTCTTGCCGCTTTTCCCGAGGGTGTACACGTGGGGGTGCTGACAAAAAAGGACATAATTTTTAGTTGGCGCGTCTGTTTCTCCTTTGCGATTGCTGATTTTTAAATCAACGGTAGCTTTGAATAGATTTTCCTGATATTCCCAGGCCTCCTTATAATCAATAAGACCGAGATCGCGGTATTCAACTTCTGGCTTCATTAAAATTTAGCCAATTCAGATTTCAGAAAATCGATCACAGCAATATCAATTGTATCGGTGTCGTCGATGGCCGCAAGGTAGAAGGATGCCCAGTCCACAATATTGATTAAGTAGATCGATTGTTCGATGAGCGAATCACCTTCTGCATGGATGTCGAAAATGGCCGTTTTTTCTTGAATTTTTGCTCGGGTAATCTCGATGCGCTTGTCGTTTCTCGGATGATTTCCTTTTGTTAGGAAAAACACTGGTGCAAAGCGATCGTCACCTCCACCCCATCCAACAAGCTCATTGTGATTCATTTCAGGAATGCAGTGATGCCAACACAAATGTTTGCTATTCTCATTAAATTGTTGTCTTGCTCGAACTAAAACCGGGTCGTAGGCTGTCGTTCCATACATGATTCCTACTTTTCCGTGTAAATGCTTCGCCAACTCTTTTGCCACACGATGAATCGTGTCTTGATTTTCCACGATACGTTTTCGTCCTGCTTCCATTTCGTTCAAACGTTCCGTAGCAACCATTCCTATTGCCGAAAAAATATGAAGTAATTGCACCAATGAATATGCGAGTGCTGTTCTGGGAGGATTGCCCCCAGGCACTTGAATAAAATCAAATCCATTCGATACACAAAAAGAACGCATACTTCCACCCGAGCAGATTCCAATAATTTTTGCGCCTCTATCGTGAGCGGCTTCCACAGCAGCAAGTGTTTCTTCTGTATTTCCAGAATACGAAGATCCAATGACCAATGTCTGTTCGCCAACGAAATTCGGGATAGAATAATCTTTTGTAATCGCTACAGGGACTTTCAACTCATTGTACAACCAGGATTGCACCATACTGCCACCTATACCAGAACCACCCATTCCACAAATGAGTACATTCCGAATCCCTCCGTAATTGCCATTAAGTGTTACATTTTTGGCAATTTCCTGGGCTTCTGTAATATTGGAAGGAAAGGCTTCAATGAGTTGTTTCATGTCCATAGTCTCGTCTATTTTGGTTTTTTTACTGATTTTCTTCCGTTTTGTTACACTTTAATCACCTTATAATTGGTGTAATTCGGTTCAAATCCTAATTTCTTTAACAATCGTTTGATCTTATCTTTAAATCCAGGTGCGTTCTTCGTAGGATCGTACCTGAAATTCCAATTTTGTGTTTCAATTCTTTCTTTCATCACCAAAGGATGCGTTCCTTTAAATGGTTCAATCACCTTTAGGGCACCTTCATAATCGTATACCTCCGACTTTTCTACATTTTCTTCCACCCACTGATCGTCGTGCCAGTATTTATTGAAGTTTTCCTGCTTCTTCTGCATGGCTTCGGGCTTTTTCACCCAACCGTAATGGTAGACCGTTGCATTGATGGGAACCACGTTCAACTTTTGGTTGTTTCCCTTTCGAAAACCTTGTGCATCCTTGTACGAATATATTTCTGGATTATTGCGTACAATGCGAATTTCATGTGCATACCAGCTCGTTGAAGCACCAACATAATCGTAACTTCCGTAAAAGTGTTTGTAGTTGAAAAGCAATCCATCTACCCTTGGTTCTTCTCGCAGTCTTTCCATTGCTTCGCGAATTGTGGCGTGGTATTTTTCGTGGATCACTTCATCTCCCTGGATATAAAATGCCCAATCGGAATCTTTCGAAATTTGCTGGAAGGCTTTGTCTGTTTCCTGTGCCAAAACGCGTCCACCTTCACGAAGCGATTCGTCCCATTCGGTATCAATAATTCGAACTTTATCAGGGGCAATCGAGGCGATCAATTCGCGTGTGGCATCTTCAGATTTTCCAACGGCTACAACGACTTCATCGCAAAGCGGTAAAATCGACTGAATTGCTTCTACAATTGGATAATCGTAGACAATAGCGTTCTTAACAAATGTAAAACCGGTAACC
>JBNKGN010000017.1:0-19152 GCA_050289845.1 Crocinitomicaceae bacterium
GACGAAAATTTCTCGATCAAACTCACCGGATATACTCCTTGTTTCCGCCGTGAAGCTGGATCTTACGGAAAAGATGTCCGTGGTTTGAATCGCTTGCATCAATTCGATAAAGTAGAAATCGTACGTATTGAACATCCTGAAAACAGCGAAAAAGCACTCAACGAAATGATCGATCACGTGAAGGGATTGCTCGAAAAATTGGGCTTGCACTACCGCGTACTTCGTTTGTGTGGAGGCGACACTGGATTCGCTGCTGCGATGACTTATGATTTCGAAGTGTACTCCGCGGCGCAAGAAAAATGGCTAGAGGTTAGCTCTGTCTCTCGCTTCGATACTTTCCAATCTACGCGATTGAAACTTCGATTTAAAAATGCGGACAAGAAAACGCAATTCTGTCATACCCTAAATGGTTCTGCATTGGCACTACCACGAATTATGGCTGCACTTCTAGAAAACAACCAAACGGAAGATGGCATCATGATCCCAGAAGTATTGCAACGCTTTACAGGATTTGATCGCATCGATTAATTCGATTTACTGTAACATTTTCACGTGAGAAACGTTTTTAGTTTATGAAACTTTCTCTCCTATTTCTATTGTCCGCCGTTTTTGCTTTTGGGCAGGACTTGAGTTCTACGTCCATTTATTTTGATGTAGACCAATACCATTCTTCGCAATTATCGCAGCAAGCGCCCGAAGCAATGTTTGAAAAAATCGCACGAAACGCTAAAATCATTCGCATTGAAGCATATTGTGATAGTACTGGATCGAACGCTTACAACCTACAGTTGGCCAACAAAAGATTGAAAACAGTTCAAGAGTATTTGAAGGCGCTTCCTTACAATATGAACTCGACAGAATTGAAGGCAATTGGAGAATCTTCTGAAAAAAATGCAGGATTACCTCTTTCGAAATGCCGTCGCGTGGATATATATTTCATTGAACCGAACATTCAGTCGAATCCGCAACCTGTTTCTTCTCCACCAACAACAGTCTTGAAGGATACCGTTGCGCGAACAATGGCACCACAAGCACAAGACTTCTCAAAATCTGCGGTAGATAAATTCGCCAACGATGCATCAAGCAGTGAATTGCAACTAGACATGAGCATTCTTTTTATGAATGCTTCTGACAAAGTGCTTGTAGAATCAGTACCCCAACTCAAAGAATTGCTCAAACTCATGGAAAAATATCCTGAAATGCACGCGCATTTTCACGGTCATGTGTGTTGTTCTTACAACATGGAAATTTCCGAAGCACGGGCACGAACGGTTTATCTTTATCTCATTGCTAATGGGATCGACGCAGAACGCCTGAGTTACGAAGGTCATAGTAATACGCAACCAAAAGTATGGCCTGAAGTCACGGATGATGACCGAAAATTGAATCGTCGTGTTTCGGTAGTCTTCAAAAAATAGCGCAATGCGATTCGGTTGCGCGATCTGTTCTCTATTCTTTGCCCTTTCAAGTGCAAGTCTAGCGCAAACCTACGACACCGTTTCCATCTATTTCCATACGGATTCCGACCGCCCTATTGTCAATGTTACGTCGGAATATCGGCAGTACGAACCCTCCGCAGAAGGCAAATCGACCGTCATTAAACTTGCGGCGCATTGCGATACGACTGGATCCATGGAACACAACGACGATCTTGCGCAAAGACGCATTAATGCGGTTCAAAAACAGTTGATTCAAGACCGATGGAACGTCAACGCTATTCATACAATTTACAGCGAGCGAATCGCCAATACCGCACAAAACTATACCCATGAACTATTTCGTCGTGTGGACATTTACATTAAAATTGAACCCTTTTCGAACGCCGAATTACTCACGATCCAACTCAACCAGTTTAAAACGGATACGGTTCAGCAAAAAAGCATTGACCTCAATATCGTGTTCTTTGGTGGCACGACAGTTCTCATGCAAGAAGCGATCCCCGAAGCAAAAGCACTCCGAGACTTTATGCTAGCGAATCCGAATGTTTCGGTTGATATTCACGGTCACGTCTGTTGCGGCGACAATTACCCCCTGTCTTTAAATCGAGCAAAAATGATCATGGAATTCCTGATGGCGCAGGGGATCGAGGCAAAAAGAATGACCTACCAGGGACACAGCAACAAAGCTCCTAAAGTGAGTCCAGAACGCACCGATGACGACCGCAAACAAAACCGAAGGGTCGCCGTCGTTTTCAAGAAATCAATCAATTAATAGCAGGAACGTACAAAAGTATCTACATTTGTTTCCAAGATACCGATACACATGATTCCTGTCCAAGAGGCACTTCAGATTATTCTTTCGAATGTTTCCCGATTGGAGACAGAAATGCTTCCATTGGATAAAGCGTTAGGTGCTATTTCTGCGACCGATATTCACTCCCCTATCCACATGCCACCCTTCAATCAATCAGCGATGGACGGATATGCTATTGCAGAAGGAAATGGGGAACACTACCTTGTTATTGGCGAAATTCAAGCGGGATTTGATGCCTCCGAAGTAATACTTCAACCAGGGCAAGCCGTTCGTATATTTACAGGAGCAATGGTGCCTGAATCGGCTACAGCGGTGATTAAACAAGAAGTGACAACGAGGGATCAAAATAATTTGCGGATCCACGAAGCAATTATCAATGGCAGCAATATCCGATTGGCTGGCGAACAGATCCAACAGAGCGAATTGGCACTGCCCGCAGGAACAAAATTAACGGTCGGCGCTATTGGTTTTCTTGCCATGCTGGGAATTACCGAAATCGTCGTTTTCCGAAAGCCTAAAGTACATTTGCTTGTCACAGGAGACGAACTCGTTGCTGCAGGAACCCCATTGCGACCTGGACAGATCTACGAATCGAATACCACGACATTAAAAATGGCATTTCAACAATTTGGAATCCAGGTGACTTGTTCGACCGTTAAAGACAATTACGAGGAAACCCGAACGCACATCCAATCCTTGCTTTCCGAATACGATCTGCTCATCACCTCTGGTGGAATTTCCGTAGGGGATTACGATTTTGTTGGCAAAGCTTTGACTGAAATTGGGGTCGAAGAAAAATTCTATAAGGTCAAGCAAAAACCTGGAAAGCCCCTTTATTTTGGACAGTTTCACAACACGTCGATTTTTGCATTACCTGGAAACCCTGCTGCGGCATTGACCTGTTTTTACATTTATATCGTCCCTGCATTGTATTCCATGCTTGGAGACACGCAACTTTCGCTGCAAGTTCGTCAATGTGTTTTGGAGCACGATTACACAAAAACAGCGGCACTCACTCATTTCCTGAAAGGTTGGATGCACGACGACCGCGTATCGATTCTCGGACATCAAAGTTCCGCAATGCTGCATTCCTTTACAACGGCAAATGCACTAATCCGACTCGACGAAGGACGTGAAGAATGGAAAGCAGGTGATACCGTCTCCGTATACATCCTTCCTTAATTTCTTTTGGTTCTCGTGCAATCTTAGTACATTTGAGCGTTATGTTTTCAAAGAAATAACGATGTCGCAATATTTGGTTGAAAGTCGCATTTGGGTGGGTTCGGATCAAGGAGTACTCCTGGGCGAAGGACGCATCGAATTACTGTTACTTATTGCTGAGCACGGCTCCATTGCCACAGCAGCAAAATCCATGGGAATGTCCTACAAAAAAGCGTGGCGACTCGTCGATGACATGAATAAAAATGCGCCAAAACCGCTTGTTGAACAAAAAGTTGGGGGAAAAGGTGGCGGAGGAACCGCTCTCAGCGAAGCAGGTGAAAAAGCGATCAAAGCCTATCAAAAATTAAAAAAGAAACACACTGCATTTCTGAAAAAACAAGAAGCGTGGTTCAACGAGGCTTTATGAAATATAGCGGAATCATACTTGCTGGCGGAAAAAGTACGCGAATGGGAACGGATAAGGCACTTGTTTCTCGTAACGGTACAACGATGTTGCAACGCAGTATTGATGTTCTTCGGCCTCTTTGCGAAGACTTGTTGATCGTTTCCAATAATGCCGACCACGAGAATTTCGGAATCCCTGTAATTGCTGACGTATTCGCAGATTCGGGACCCGTAGGAGGTATTCACGCAGGTTTGGTACACGCCAGACAGGAAACATGCTTCGCTTTGAGTTGTGATATACCAAATCTCAGTACCGAAATATTGCGCGCACTTCTTTCGGAGTGGACGAACGAAAAAGCATTGGCTGCTACTTGCGACGGCAAAGTTCACCCCTTGATTGGGATCTATCGCAAATCCACCGTTTCAACGATTGAAGCGTTTTTAAAAAATGACCGTCTGAAATTACGCGATTGTTTCGATGCTTTGGATGGACGCTATTTGGAATTTTCGTCATCCATGAAGCACCACTTTATCAATGTCAATACACCTTTAGCATTAGACACATGGGAAGAGAAGTAACCATCACATATTATGGAATGATCGCCGAAAAATTGGGATGCAACACGGAAGTACTTTCCCTTCCAGATGAAATTATCGACCTGCGGATCTTCCTTTTGGATGCACATCCCACTTTGAAGGACTTCGAATTTTCCATCGTGATTGATCTTGCGTTTCGAGAACAGTTAAAAGCAGGTGAAATTCCTCAAAAAATAGATGTAATGCCCCCATTTGCAGGCGGATGAACGAAAAAATGCACCATATATACGAAAAACACCTTCTTCTTAAAGAAGTAGGACACTCTGGGCAAGAACGATTGCTGGCAGCGAAAGTTGCTGTGATTGGCGCTGGAGGCCTGGGGTGTCCCGTTTTACAATACCTTGCTGCTGCTGGAGTTGGTACAATTACCATTATCGACGGAGATCGTGTGTCTCGTTCGAATTTACAGCGACAAATTCTATACGGCATGGATGATATCGGTTTATTGAAAGCAGAAATTTCGGCACATCGATTGGCAAAAATGTACCCGCATTTGCAATTTCACGCTGCGTGTGAACACCTTTCACCAAATAACGGACATGATTTGCTTTCGGCTGTCGATCTTGTGATTGATTGCACCGATAATTTTGCTGCGCGCTACCTCATCAACGACCTTTGTGTGCAACGCGACATTCCTTTTGTTCATGGCGCGATTTACAAATTTGAAGGACAAATCGCAGTATTCAACCACAACGGAGGTCCAACCTATCGCTGTGTTTTTCCCAACTTCCCCAAAGAAGGAAACCAACCCAATTGCAGTGATGTTGGCGTGTTGGGCGTTTTACCAGGAATTATCGGAACCATGCAGGCGACCGAAGTCATCAAGTGGATTGTTGGAATGGATGGACTTCTCGATCGCCACATGGTTTCTTACAACGCAATGCACCACGCACTTCGAAAAATGGAACTTCCGAAGCGAAACACTGAGATTTGCGACCAAATTCAGAAAGAAACACTCGCATGGCATTCCGACTATTGTGTACCTCGGGAAACAATTACCTGGCGATCACTTTTGGACACCAAGCATTATTCGCAAATTGTGGATGTGCGTGAAACCGACGAACAGCCCGAGGGACCTGAATTCACCACGCATCAAATTCCCTTATCGGTCTTAGAATTTCGCTTTCAAGAACTCGACAAAAAATTACCGACTGCCGTATATTGCAAAAGTGGCAAACGCAGTCAACAAGCCGTCACATGGCTCAAAAATCAATCATTTACCAACGTTGTTTCCATTGAAAATGGAATTGAAGCGTTAGAATCAATCAGAATAAAGGATGAAAAATTGTTTTAAAGAAGGGGCGATTGCTCCTGAGTTTATAGGCGCTTCCATTGCGCATCATCAGGTAAAAACGAACATTGGCGCCCATCAAATATTTCTGGGACAAGTGCGCAGCGACGAAATTGACGGAAAAGAGGTGATCGCCATAGACTACACGGCGAACGAAGACATGGCCAATACCATTTTCCATGAAATTCGGGAATCTGCCTTTGAAAATTTTGATTTGACATGCATGCACATTTATCACAGTCTCGGACGGGTGAACAAAGGTGAAATTTGCCTTTTCGTGTTCGTTTCTTCCAAGCACCGCAAAGATGCTCAACGCGCAATTGAATATTTGGTGGAAGAAATCAAGGCAAAAGTGCCTGTTTTTGGAAAAGAATTGTTCGAAGACGAAACGCATGTTTGGAAAACCAATTTGAAGTAAGTTATGGTAGATATCACACACAAAAACACCACACTGCGCACGGCAATTGCCCAGGCAGTCGTAAAGGTAAGTCATCAGGCAACCATTGACGCCGTAGTGAACAACACGGTTCCGAAAGGTAATGTCTTCGAAATGGCGAAAACAGCGGGATTGTTTGCCGTGAAGAAAACCTCAGATATGATTCCCGATTGCCATCCGCTCCCTGTAGAATTTACCGCTGTCAGCTACGAAATTAATGGCTTGGAAGTCCGAATTTTCATGGAAGTAAAAGCGATTTACCGCACGGGCGTTGAAGTGGAAGCCATGCACGGTGCAAGTGTTGTTGCACTCACGATGTACGATATGCTCAAACCGATCGACAAAGGCATCGAAATTGGAAACATCAAATTGGTCTCCAAAAAAGGTGGAAAATCGGAGTATCGCGACACCTACAAGGCATCGATTACTGCGGCTGTTTTCGTTTGTTCCGACTCGGTAAGTGCTGGGACAAAAGAAGATCGCGCGGGCAAGGTGATTTCCGAAAAACTAGCGGGACATGGCGTGGAAGTTATTACTTACAAAGTCCTTCCCGACGAAATCGACGCAATACAAGCTGCGGCATTGGGAGAAGTTGCCAAAGCGACCGATTTGATCTTATTCACTGGGGGAACGGGCTTGTCACCCAGAGATGTCACTCCCGAAGCCATTCAACCTTTGTTAGATCGTGAAATTCCAGGAATCACCGAAGCAGCAAGATCGTATGGACAAGAACGCATGCCCTACGCAATGTTGTCTCGCGGCGTGGCAGGAACGAAAGAGGAAAGCATCATTTTGACACTTCCAGGATCAACGGGAGGCGCTAGCGAAACAATGGACGCACTTTTCCCTGCACTTTTGCACAGTTTCCGGATTTTTAAAGGCGCACGACACGATTGAAAACACCGCCACAACATATCGTCGACACCTTTGGTAGAACGCATAATTACTTGCGGATTTCCCTGACCGAAAAATGCAACCTGCGTTGTTTTTACTGTATGCCTGAAGAAGGAATTCCGTTGAAAGAACGGAGTGTTTTTATGACGCCAGACGAAGTGATTGGCATCGCTAAGGAATTCGTACAATTGGGTATCACGAAAATTCGTTTAACGGGCGGTGAACCTTTGGTAAAAAAGGGCGCCCATGAGATTATCGAAGCATTAGGAAATCTTCCTATTACCTTGTCCTTAACGACCAACGGTATTCTGGTCGATCAGTTTATTGACACATTCAAAAAAGCGGGGATTCGCTCGGTAAATGTCAGTTTGGATTCCTTGCAAGAAGTACGTTTCAATCAAATTTCACGGCGCAATTATTATACAAAAATTCGCGAAAACATTGCCTTGCTCCAAGCAGAAGGGTTTGGCGTAAAAATTAACGTGGTTTTGATCAAAGGAACGAACGATGATGAAATTGTGGATTTTGTAGATTGGTCGGTACGTGAGAACATTCATGTTCAATTTATTGAATTTATGCCCTTCGACGGCAATAATTGGAACACGGACAAAACTGTAAGTGCCGAAACGATCCTCTCCACGCTAGAAAACTATTACGGAAATAAGAAGGTGCGAAAACAAGAAGATCCGATACATTCCACCTCGCGGAATTATAGCATCGTCGGTGCTAAAGGCACTTTTGGAATCATTAGCACGATCACCAATCCATTTTGTGATTCGTGTAATCGCGTTCGACTGACGGCTGACGGGAAAATAAAAAATTGCCTGTTCTCTAATAACGAATTGGATCTTTTGTCTTCATATCGCGAAGGACAATTGTTGGCGCCCATTATTCGTGCTTCTGTGATAGCAAAAAAGGCAGGTCGCGGTGGTTTGGACACCTTAGACAATCAAACGGTGAAAACACTTGAAAATCGCTCGATGATAGCGATTGGGGGGTGATAAAACACCCCTTATTTAAAACAGGGACGACTATATCCAACGCTACAACATTAGAAATAAATTACGATCCCACGGTAACATTTGAGGCACGTTTTAAAATCGTTGGTTGGAAATGTTCTCAAAAAGAGGCAATTTTTGAAAGTTCAGGAGCCCTACTTTCTCAAGAATTTCTGGACTACGCACAGTCTATGGAAAGAGGTAAATACATTACACTCGAAGTAAACGTTAAAGGAGCAGACGGTATTATTCGGAAATTATCGGGGTCTTGGGTAAAGGAGCAGCGTTTGTAGATCGACAATGATATAAAAGAATTAAATGGACTTGAAATGGCAGCAATTGATTGACTATTTTCGTCCAAAAGATCCATGTGAGAAATTTTATTCTGAAAACACCCGATCTGCTTATTTACCTATTGGTTTTTAGCAGTGTGATTTACCTGATTATCTCTTACTATTTTTTGGGTGCCGTTCCGTCCGCTGAAGTGCTTCTTTCACTTGGTGTTGTTCAGATGATCACTACCACAATTTGGTTTCTCAGCTTGAACGACTTCGTTCGATACGAGGGTAAATCTGACAAAAATCACAAGCGCATTCAAACGCTTATTTGGAGCTACTTTATACTTGTGAGCTCCTTCATTTTTTTTCGTTTTTATAGCACTTTTTGGGTAGGAGTCCTGATTGCACTCATATCACTTATCCTCTACATTACACTGATAACATTGCTGGTTCCGAAAATCAAGAATGTTTTTTACGCGCGATCAAAATGGTTTATCGTTATTGAACTTTTGGTACTCTCTATTGGAATCGTCACTCTAACACCGGAAATAAAACGCTGGTCAAAAAGTGATGAAGCCCGCAAGGACTAAATCATTTCCACCCGCTGCGCTTGTAGTGCTTCCACCAAAGGCAATAATTTCTCTACAGTCACATGTTCCATGATGACCATTTTGTACCAATTCGGTTGGTGGTGATTGTCTGGCACAAGTCCAAATTGGTGGGCGATTTCAACGGTAAGACCTTCCGCGCGAAGCGTAACGATATTAGAGAAAGGATGTCGGAAAAACGGAAGCTTTAAGGCAGTCAATTGCTCGCACATCCAATCGGTGCGTTTTTGAAGAATGAAGATTTTTTCGCGCCAGCCGTAAGGTCCATTTTTGGCGAGAATCATCCAGGCAGCGACGGCGTTGGCACCCGATCGACTTCCGGACAGCGTGAAATCTTCACCTTCGACGTAACTCGCTTCTTTCGTTTTGGTAAAGGAGATCAAGCCTTTGCGACACAGAAAAATCCCCGTGCCATAAGGTGCCTGTGCCATTTTGTGCGCATCAAGGGTAAACGAATCAATGTCGGGATTTTGAAACGACAATGTCGCATCGTCTGTCGCAAAAGGATAGTAAAAACCACCATACGCTCCATCTACGTGCAATTTGTAGGTGCAATTTCGGTCTTTCAGAACACGTGTAAATAATTGGACATCATCGATAGAGCCAAACATCGTTGTCATCATATTCACCAAAACAATGAAATATTTTTTTCCTGCAGACTCTGCCCGAGTTATCGTTTCGACCAGCGCCTTCTCTGTGACGGAACGTGCGCTTTCGGTTACGTTTACTTTAAAAAGGTCGATCGAAAAAACATTGGAAGCTTTGTCCATGGAATAATGACTGTCTTCTGAGCAAAGGATGGTAATTTCTTCCCGTTTCGCTCCGAATTCACGCATGAAATAATTTCGATACATCCAGACTGCTTGCAAATTCGCTTCGGTTCCCCCTGCAGCTACATAGCCATCGAAGTCGTCATTATCCATTTTTAAAATGTCCTTCGCACAAATTTGAAGCAAGCGGCGCTCGATCTTTTGGGTCCCCGAAAAATACGACTCGGACATACCCAAGGTGTGACAGCCGATATGATTGGGGTTTTGCACCAAGGTAGAAATAAACGGAGCATCCTTGAGAAAATGAGCATCCTGATTAAACACTTTATCGTCCAAAAAAGATGCGGGAACGCCTAAAACAGTTGCATCTTTATAGTTAACATTTTCTTTGAGTGCGGAAAAAACGGTTTCTTTTAATTCCTCGTCTTTGTACTTGCGCCAAGCTCCTTTCATCGTGTTTCGTTTTCACAAAGGAAGCAAGAACAAGTCGCTCAAATTATGACCAGTCCGCTTTTGTAATTGGTATTTTTTTCGTAAACTTTTTCGGATGTAAAAGACACCGATCGCTATTCGTATAAGATAGCTTCCGTAAAAACACCTTCTTGATTTCGCGCCCAGTACAGCACTTTTCGATCGTCCAGAAGGAGTAAATCATCCCAGCCGTCCTTATCTACGTCAAGCATTTGAATTTCATCCCAATAAAATTTCCCAATTCTCTCTTTTGATTGATAATTCCCGTTCTCATAGCGAACGACAAAAATGCCCCCGTAGCTGTTTACGATTAACTCCATTTGTCCGTCATGATTCACATCACACAAGAGAGATATTCCGGGATCAAAAGGTCCCTGCCCCATCATTTTCACGTCAAACCCTTCGTTTCCATCATTGATGAGCGCAATAAAATGTTCCCCGTGTGCAATGCAATCTACGAGTGAGTCCCCATTTAAATCGCATGGAAACATGGTCCAATCTTCAAGATATTCATCGTCGGGATTTGCTACCAAATTGCGCAATTCATTGATATCAATAATGCTTTTTTTATCTGAAAAGTGAAACCCTCCCGAATTTTTAAGCCAATAAATTTCTTCGCGCGAGCTTGTGATCACATCGACTTCACCATCCTGATTTAAGTCTACCACTAATGGCGCAGCGCCACTGGGCACTTTTTCGGAAAAGGAAGGTTTCATTTTCTTCGCTAGAGCAAAATCAATATAGCCTTCTGGAGCGACTACTGCACCATAAAGATTTTGATCCTCATCAAAGGTAAATTGGCGGATAAAATCACAGTCTTTTGGCGCTTTTACCTTGTACGATTTCAATTCTGGCAGATTTCTAAAATCCACAATTTCTTCCACTTGCCATTCCTTCATTACATACAAACAGCCGTCTCCTGACGCACCGATTCTCCTATTTCCGATTCCATTGTAGAGGATTTGCTTGTTCCCAAAAACACCTTTGCCGAGATATTCTACAAGGACAATCTGATTTCGAAGCGTGTCTATTAGAATCATTTCGCCGACACCATCTCCATTCACATCTTCTACAGAGAGGTAATTCAGTGCACATCGTTTGCTCGTATCACTATCCAAAACATCCACGCTTTGACCATCATCACTGAAGGATAAATTCAGTCCCGTCATCTTAAATTCTTCCTGCTTTGATTTCGGATTCAACACTTTCTTTAAAGTGAACAGATGCTGTCCAGTCAACAAACAAGCGTCTACCTTAGGATTGTCGTAAATGCGCTCAAAAATGACATTTCCACTTGATTCGATGCCAAAATCACGCTCCAATTGGAAGACCTCCTGCGCGTGCACTGCAGCTAGTTGTATAAAGAAGGCTGCTCCCAAGAATAGCGCCGAGTAGACTTTTTGTGCGTTCATTAGTTTGGGTTTTGATTCGATCTTTTGAAAATACGAAAAATTCGGGGGAAACGTGGATTTGGGGAATCCTTGAATGAGTTATTGGAATCAACTTTTGTACTCCTCTACGATAATTTTGAAATTTCGAACCTTGAACTCTTGTTTGCCGCGATTCCAGAGATAAATACTCACGACGTTGAATTTTTGTGAATTATCGGGAATTATCCCTTCAAATTCCAAATGCGACCATTCATTTACACCTTCCAATCGATCGTTGTGCAGGAGCGTAGCCAAATAATAAAGATCTCCGGTTTCGGTGTTTTCTGCCTGTACTACAAGGTTCACATTTTCAAGTGGAAGGTCTTTTGTTTGTTTGTCGAGCAGTACCCGAAAGTAAAACCGTTCGTTGGTTCGAGGCAAATGCAATTTGGTACTTCCCGTCAACGGGAACAAATCCTCGGTGCCAATGTGGAATTCGTCTGTTTGTTCCAGCAACACCGTG
Source organism: Crocinitomicaceae bacterium (assembly GCA_050289845.1). GTDB lineage: Bacteria > Bacteroidota > Bacteroidia > Flavobacteriales_D > Crocinitomicaceae > UBA4466. The sequence continues at coordinate 12,056 of JBNKGN010000017.1, forward strand.
CTGTTTATTTTCTTTCCAAACGGCGGACAAGAATTGAAGTAGTTCCAACGCTCAAAATTGTTTGAATTCCAAAAGGCGAGGCTCTCAAAATAACTCTTGCTCGTAAATCTTTGGTTGACCATTGCCCCACTATTGAAGGTTGAAAGTCGAATTAATCCAACGATAAAAAAGAGGCCCACAAGCGAGAACGAAGCTATTTTCTTTCGATCCACTACAAAGAAAAGAGGAAGCAAAAGGAAAATTAGGTGTTCAGAATAGGGGCGATTGCCAAATGCAGATTCATAATCCCAACACCACCAGGAAGAGATGATCCAGGCGTTAATAAGGAAATACATGCTCCACCAAAAAACCTGAAATTTATGGGTGCGATATAGATAAACCAGACCAACAATTGAAAGAATTAGCACGGGCGTATGCACGAACAAACCGACTCTAAAACTGAACAATGACGCAATTATTGCAGGATGAAAGAAATTAAAACCCTCACCTCCATACGACCAAACCAACCAACTTCCCGATTCCCATTTCCAAACTAAAAGAAGAAGAAAAAGCATCATTCCGAAACCCGAAGCCGCGAGAATAAAATGCCGTCCACGCGCCCAGAAAAGATCTTTGAAAAAGGCGACGGTAGCCTCCTTTCCTCCTAATAAAAAAGGGATAATGAGGACAATTACTAAATTGGTAGGTCTTACCAAAGCAATCATGCCCAAGGTCAAACCAAGAGCTGCGAAACGCCATTTGGTGGTTGATTCTTTCAATTTTAAAACTAAAAAAGCAAAAAGCCCGAACAAAAAGAAAGAATACGAATGGCTAAAACTCAGCGTGTTTACCGAATAATGAAAGAGTGGCGTTGCAACATAAAGAACGGGAATCAGCCATTGAATCAATAGCTTCTTATCGGGAAACAAATTCTTGAGCAAAAGGTAGAAAAAGAGGAGTCCGAGAAGTGCATAAAATGTGGCGCCAATTTGGAAAAATAGTCGGTATGTTTTGGCGTATCCGTCCGTTTCACTTCCTTGTAGATGCGAAACGGTTTTTGCCATTAAGTAAAATGGTGCTTGGAGAACCGCGACACCTGGAAAGTACTTATTGTGAACACTCCCCGTTTTGGATTGAACGAGATATTTCTGGTTTTTAGCCTCTTTGAAGTAGACAGCTTCGGCTTTAATATTTGATTGAAAACTGGGATCGTCGTATTCAAAAATAGCTGGAAGGTAGGCATAATAACCTCGCATGTCCGAGCGAATGACGGTTCCCTCTTCACGTCCTGAATAGTTGTAAAAACTATAGATAAAGAGAAACCAACCAAACCAAACGACAGGATTTGTAAAGGATTTTACTATCGGTTTTGTTGGAATCAAGGACATGGTCTCAAAGATAAATTAAATTCAACATCCTACGCCTCGCTATCAAACACCACAAAAACGCTCAGTTAGAAATGATCGAACAGCCTCACTATACCCAAATGAATCACGTTCCCGTCACCTTGTATGTTACTTCAGGAATTTACGCTGTAACGGGAAATCGCTGTGAGGGAAATCGCACACAAAAATTTCGTTGAGGACTTTTTCCAGCAGCAGATTGTTTCGATGTCGTCCGTACGCTCCCCCGACAAGATCAGAACATCCCTATCCTGTCATTCGATTCTGCGTCGGCTTCCGTTAAAAGAAGTCAAATTCCTTCGAAATCATTCAATTCTTCTTACTTTTAACTTGCTATGAAAATCATTTCGCTTTTGTTTGTTGGAATCCTTTTGATCAGCTGTTCAGACCTGAAAAAACCCGAGCAACTGAAAAAAGCTTCAGAGATGCTTTCAGACTTAACGACCTTTGAAAAAAAACTAAAGGATGCAGCCATTGATTCCACGCTGGAAAACCATGTGATGGAAGACAGTTTAATTTTTAAGTTGAAACAATTCGAGCAAGATACGATTACGGTAGACATGGCAAAAAAAATGAATCGGTTTAAACGATTGCATGAAACCCTTCCGATTGCCAGGGAATTACAGCAACAAATCTTCGAATCCATCGTTGCAATGAAAGAGGATTTGGAGGCATTAAAAAAAGATATTTCAGAAGGCAATGGCAGACGCGATCGTTACGACGATTACCTGAACAAAGAGCAAGAAAAAATAGACATTGTTCGAAAGGAATGGGAGCAGTGTCTCGTGTTATTGAAAGACATTAACAACCATTGGGATGCTTCTGTGATGGAAATGCAGCAATTGATTGATGAACGAATTAGCGCGAAAGAGGTACACTAATTGATGGAGACCATACGATGAAAAGAACACTTTTAATGGCACTGTTTATTGCATTGAGCGGTTTGACATACGCGCAGACCACCGACCAGCAATTGGCGCAGTATTATTTTGATAACGGCGAATACGACAAGGCACTGATTTACTATGAAAAACTGTATGAAGAAGACCATTCGAAATACAATTTCAATCGCCTGCTAACGTGCACTCAGGAAACGCAAGAGGACAAAGACGTGGAGAAGCTTTTGAAACGTCAAATCGGTTATTTTCGTGGCGATCAGGAATACGAGATCCAGTTGGCCGCACATTACGAAGCCACTGGTGACAACGGTAAAGCGGACAAAATCTATACCTCGCTGATCGATGATCTCCCTGGCAATTCGCGGGATGTCATTGCTCTTTACAACGCCTTCAAATCACAAGGTAAAAACGAGCGTGCCTTTGAAACACTGCAGAAAGGACGAAAATTACTGAAAGATACCTACCCTTTAAACTTTCAATTCGCGGACTATTACGGCTCGATCGGTGATTCTAAAAACATGATGAAAGAATATCTGGACCTCCTGGATTATCATCCTTCGTACCAATCGACCTTGCAACGCATTTTGATGAATCAAATTGATTTTACGGAAGAGGCATCCGTCGAATACGACATTTTACGTACCGCATTATTGGAACGTACGCAGCAACATCCGAACGAATTGGTTTATGCAGAAATGCTCACATGGCTTTTCATTCAACGGCAAAATTTTGCGGCGGCACTCGTTCATGTCAAAGCGATCGACAAGCGCACGAAATCGGAAGGTCGTTTGGTCTTTGATTTGGGCGTGACTTGCGTGGAAAATAAAGATTATTCTTCGGCACGCGAAGCTTTCCGATATGTTGTGGATTTGGGCGAAAACACCCCACTTTACATCCGTGGTTACAATGCCCTGTTGAACGTTCGATTTTTGGAAGTAACGACACAACGCAATTTCTCACAATCAGAATTGAATGCCGCACTCGCCGACTACGATGAAGCTTTGGCATTGTTCGGAAAAAAGCGGACCTCCTTTTCCTTGATGATGGAAAAAGCCCACATCCAAGCCTTCTACGCGAATCAAGGGCAGCAGGGAATTGCCTTGTTAACCGAATTGCTGGAAATTCCTGGTTTGACCGACATGCAAGAAGCACAAGCAAAAATGCAATTGGCCGATATTCACGTGTTGCACGGTGATGTTTGGGAAGCGTCTCTTCTATATATGCAGATCGACAAAGACTTTAAGTACGAACCCATCGGTCACGAAGCGAAGTTTAAAAATGCCCGTATTTTCTATTACGACGGAGAATTTGACTACGCGCAGTCGCAGTTGGACGTGTTGAAACGCTCGACTTCAAAACTGATTGCCAATGACGCGATCAACCTCTCCCTGTTAATCACAGATAACTACGGTTTGGACAGTAATTACATTGCGATGAATTGGTTTGCTCATGCGGATCTCTTGATTGAACAGCATCAATACGACGCGGCATTTGTTCTTTTCGATAGTATCATCAGCGAATATCCGGCGCACAGTTTGGGCGATGAAATTCAACTCAAGCGAGCACATGCGATGGAACTTCAAGGGCGCTGGAATGAGGCTATTTCTGAATTGGAAACACTTTTGAAATATTATCCCGATGACATTCTTGCCGACGATGCACTGTTTCGTCTTGGAGATATTTACGAAAACCACTTGATGAATGCAGACAAGGCGATCGAATATTATCGAGAGATCCTTTTCAACCACAAAGGCAGTCTGTTTACTGAAGAATCGCGCAAACGTTTCCAGAAATTGCGAGGCGAAAATCCCGTACCGATCAATTAACATTTCTTTGCAAGATTCACGTAAGGGACTTGGGGCTGATCCGATCGAAGGAAAAATTGTTCTTATGAAAAAAGTACTCTTCTCTCTTGTTTTAGGAATTTCATTGGTTTCCTGCGCTCAAAACACATCTGAATCGAACAACGCGGCCAACAATAAAAATTTGGATTCGCTACAAACCGCCTATTTTGCCAGCGGCTGTTTTTGGTGTGTCGAAGCGGTTTTTGAATCGGTAGACGGCGTCGAAGAAGCGGTTTCTGGATATGCTGGAGGCACGGAAACGAACCCAACCTATGAACTCGTCTGTTCGGGACGCACGCGACATGCTGAAACCGTGAAGGTGTATTATGACTCTTCGAAAGTCAGCTACGAAACGCTAGTCGAAGTCTTTTTCAACTCACACGATCCCTCCACGAAAAACGCACAAGGACCGGATCATGGACAACAATATCGCTCGATTGCTTTTTATCAAAACGACACGGAGAAAGCCATTCTCAATGCAAAAATTAAAGCGTATTTGGACAATGGCACCTTTAGTAAAATCACTACAGAAGTGACCCCTTTCGAAAAGTTTTATGAAGCGGAAGCCTATCACCAGAACTACGAAAAATTACACCCGAACCAGCCGTATGTCCGCTCGGTTTCTATCCCACGGCTGAACAAGTTCAAGGCAAAAATGCCAGAGGTATTGAAGTAATCAATCGGTCCCACATTTCGCGAAACAAATCGACTCTCCGTCGTAATTGTGGTACTTGTGTGCAACATTTGTTATTTTCGATAGTCACTCGTGACAATTATTGACAAATGACAGATTGCGATTTTAGGGAAATTTGAAGGGAGGGATGTTGTTTGTAGGAGTTAATTGTAACGACAAACTAATTTAAGACACCTCAATTATTGGCCGAATAGATTCATGCAATAAGAAGAACACCCTAAATGAAAATTGCTAAGTATTGAAAATTCCAGAGAAAGAGTACAGCGATGATGGATTCCTGGAATAATTGATTAAAATAATGCTGAAAAGCGCGACACATGATGAATATCATGGTTATTTCTCTTCGTTGCACGTACTTTCGTAGTAAACCTTAAACCTTGGTCTATGAAAATTGAAACGATAATGAGTACACCTGTTGTTGTCACACAGCGGAACGTGCGTATCGGGCACCTAAAAAATATGCTCACGCGAAAAAATATCAGTGCTGTTCCTGTGTTGGAAGGAGACGGAACGATTTCGGGCATTGTTTCGGCGTCGGATATTACGGCTGCAGCAGATGAAGATCAATTTGTTCAGGATATCATGTCGGATCGGGTGCATATCGTTCTAAAAAATAACCGAGTGAAAGACGCTGCTGGGGTAATGGTGAAAAACGGTGTACATCACTTGGTTGTTATGGAAGATGGACAGGTTGTTGGAATGGTCAGTGCGCTAGATATTGTTGCCGTTTACGCTTCTTTGTAAGATTTTTTTCTAACTTCTTCGATTGGCAAGTAACGGTGGCGGCTCTCCGTTAAAGGGATTCCAACGACTAATACTTTTCGCGTTCATTCCTTTCGCACGCATGATGGCGCGATCACCAAAACGATTGCGGATATCGTCCATAGCGCGATACAAATCGAGGATTTTAGGATCTTCAAACAAGCTGATCTGGTGGGCACCTTCTACCAAATGACTGAAGCGAACACCGATCAAACGCACCAGCACACGGCGGTTGTACAATTTTCGATACAGCTCTAATACAATCGGTAAAATCACATGGTCGGAAGCACTGTAGGGAATCATCTTTTGCAAGGTGTAAGTCTGGAAATCGGAGTAGCGAATTTTTACAGTGACGCAAGATGTCAACTTGTTTCCGCGGCGTAATTGAAAGACCAAATTTTCTGCCATAGCAATCATAATTCCTTCCAATTTATTGACGTCAATCGTGTCTTTATCAAAAGTACGTTCGGTGGAGATGGATTTGCGCTCGTGGTACTGAATCACTGGACTGTTATCGATTCCGTTGGCTTTTTTCCAAATCACAATGCCTTGCTTTCCAAAAACGTTTTCCATCAACTCAATGGGCATTTCCTGAATGGTTTTGATCTGCTTTACGCCCAAATCGCACAAGGCACGGTAGGTTTTATCACCCACCATTGGAATTTTCTTCACCGACAACGGTGCTAAAAAAGGTTTTTCTGTTCCCGCAACAATATTGATTTCGTTGTTAGGCTTGGCTTCTCCTGTAGCGATTTTAGACACCGTTTTGTTCAAGGATAATCCGAAAGAAATGGGCAATCCCGTTTCGCGAATGATTTTTTGTCGCAATTCTGAGGCGAGTTTCTGGCACCCAAAAAAACGATCCATCCCTGTGAGGTCGAGGTAAAATTCGTCAATAGACGTTTTTTCATACAAGGGCACTTCTTCCTTGATGACATCGGTAACCAACTTGGAAAATTTGGAATACAGTCCAGAATTCCCACGTAAAATCACGGCTTCGGGACAAAGTTGTTTGGCCATACGCATGGGCATCGCCGAGTGAATTCCAAACCGTCGCGCCTCATAACTACACGAGGCGACAACCCCTCTGTCGGACGTTCCTCCGATAAGAACAGGTCTGTGCTCCAATCGCGAATCAACCAGGCGTTCACAAGAGACGAAAAAAGTATCGAGATCTAGGTGTGCTATTGCTTTCATTGTTGTTTGTTACGCTGTTTTGTTTGTTACCATCCTCTTCTTGCCCCTCCAAAGGGGGAAAACTGAAATTTATCCATATCATGTTTATTTTTTTCTTGAGGTAGATCATACTTCCCCCTTTGGAGGGGGAAGGAGGGGGAGGAAACCACCACGCTCCCTCTCAAGAAGAATTCTCTTCCTTCAAACAATAAACAATATGTAAGAGTTCCTCTTTTACACGTCCAAAGTCGCTGAGCACTTCTTTTTCACTGTACCGTACAACGATATACCCAAAATTCTCTAGCCAGTCCTGTCGTTCCCGATCATAAAGCGACTTACT
>JBNKGN010000018.1:0-19139 GCA_050289845.1 Crocinitomicaceae bacterium
TCTACCCGAATTTCCCCAACTGCTTTAACATCATCTATACCATAACCGAGATCCTCGGCACAGAAGTCGCGTGTTTTTGATTTCGTTGGAGCACTTCCTGAATAGTCAAATTCAATTTTATACCATGGCATACGCGTTCTTTTTAGTGAATAATAGAAGCAAGGTACCGATTAATGTAGTTGCTCTACTGGTCACATTTACGGTTTTCAACACGCACAATTACCTATTTTTTAACCCTTTAAATCGAGGAGCGTCAGTTTGCCAATGCTATCACCTTTGGGCAGCATCTTATGAAATGTAAATATTGGGCACAAAAAAAGCCCTGACGTTTCCATCAGGGCTGTGAAATGTATTTTGACGCTTAAGCTCGTTTTACATTTGTAGCATTCAAACCTTTCGGTCCTTCTTCAACATCATAAGACACATAATCGTCTTCACGAATGTTGTCGATTAATCCCGTTTTGTGAACGAAGATGTCTTTTCCTGTTTCTTCGTCTTTGATAAAACCGAAACCTTTTTCTGTGTTAAAGAACTTAACTGATCCTTTTTTCATTATATTATTTGTTAACTATATTGCTGATTTGTGGATGTCTTCTGACATCAAGAGATTGAAGTTTCCAAAATGTTCTGGAATAACTCCATAGTATTCTAATTTAGTCGTGGGATTTTCCCAATTCTTATTTTCAAAAAAACTTTCCTTTGAAAGTCTTCCTCTTTCAGATATGGGGCAAAAAAATTGCCAAAACATCCTCTAGACTGCCAACAAATCTAACCAATTAAATAAGATATCAAACTATTTATGAAAAAATCATTAGAAAATATATTGATTTTCTTGCAATTAGTTACTTTTTATTGCTTCGGAGACGCGCGTCTAAGGGCACTTTAACGAAATCAATTACTTTAATTTTTCCGAAATCCATGTAAAGAGGATTTAAAATGATGTTGTATTCCATTGGAATTATCGTCGAAGGTACCTTCAAGGCGAAAAACGCTTCTTGTTGCACAGCTTTCGTAAAAACAGCCGTCGTGGAGGCAGGATACGGGTATTGATTCCATCGTTCGGGCAATTTTTCAATCGTTTGAATCGGAAAAGTATCGGGAATTTCAATTACGGCCAACAAAATTTCTTTGGGTAGTAGTGCTACATTATCGGAATGCACGTAATACTCTAATAATGCCAAAGCTCTATTTTCGGAACAATAAACAGCGCGTGTTCCCTGTTCATTCCAACGCCCTCCATATTTTTCGGCACCAATTCCCGTTAAAGTGACTTCTTTGAATCGCGCATTCGCTATTCGATAAACAATCATTAGCTGTAGACGTTGTAACGAATTCTGTTGATGGCATCTCCGACCATTTCGAAACCAAGACTGCTATCAAGAAGCTCGAAAGGAATTTTATTTCCGAGTGCTTTTGAAGGCGTAAGTAACCATTGCTTGAAATCTTCTTTGGAGTCGAACACTTCGTAGCCCAAACCAAATAACTTCGCCAATTCGTAGATGCGTTCGGAAGTTTCGCGGCTGTATACCTGTTTCTTTTGCATGCTACTGATCGATACGGGAAGGATGTGTTCAAACTCTTTTTCAGTTGCACCAATATTATTAATGAATCCTTTCCAATCGGATTTATTGACCCCGTTTCGAATACGATCTATTAATTCCAGATTGTATCCTGGAGCTTCTTTCGCATTGTAAGCAACCCACAACGGTGAGTATTTTTTGAGGCTACGCCCTCCTGAATCTTGAGAAGGGTTGTTCCAGTTCGAATCGATTTTTTTGATAGCTCCAGCGCCCATGATTGTATATTTACACCTGTATAAACGTAAAAATACAATTTATGTTTCGATTTTCAATAAAAAAATACTATTTCATTTCGGCTCAATCAATTTTGATTAAGGTCGAATTGACGTTTCCAGATGCTTTTCGAACGAGAACCACATAACTTCCAGAAGCAAGTGCCTTGGTAGCCATTTTGATGTCGTGGCGTCCTTGCGATAAATTTCCATCGTATACATCGAGTACTTTCCTATTTTGCTGATCGTATACTTCGATGCGTACCCATTCATTATCCGCAGCGAATCGGATCGTTGTGTCAGCTCCTGCAGGGTTCGGATAGATAATCGCTTGATCTTTCGAAAGCTCTTTTTCCTCAATCCCAACATTACATGCACTCAGCAATGGATAGAAGGTCACCGAATGTTCGAACAAACTTTGGATGCTCAAAGAGTCCACTCCGAACCAGTCCTTCAATACCGAAGCGTATATGTCCCGGAAATCAATTTGCATCGGCACTCCAGCTTGATTAACGATCGTATCACCAATTACGGGGTTCGGCCCCATAATCTGAAAGTCGAGGCACGTTCCAAACAAGAACATCGGAGCAGCATCACCATGATCAGTACCATAACTCGCATTGGAGGCGATTTGTCGACCGAATTCAGAGAAGGTCATTCCCGCTACGCGATCGGCGATCCCCAAGGCCACCAAATCATTCTGAAAAGACGTAATAGCATCCGACAATTGCCAGATCAAATTTGCATGCGCACCCAATTCAGCATCTGTAGTTAACACCTGCGAATCGTGTGTATCAAATCCATTGATATTCAGCACATAGACCTTTGTTTGTAATCCGCCGTGAATCATATTCGCCACGTGGTGCAGTTGTTCCGCCAAAGGATTGTTTGCCACATCGTATAAATTCACATTGGAATTTCCTGCATTTGCTGCTGCGTTAATTTGAGCTCCGTATGCGTTCGCCTGATTGATAAGTGTGGACAAATATTCGATATGCGACCCGTAATACGTACCATCATTTGCGGAGTTACTTGCCGTTAAATTATAGACATCAGCAGGATTCGCCACTGCATGACTGAAGTTTGCCATCAACCCCTGACACGTCGCAGACACCTCATAGCCCATGCTAATTGCAAAAGGATCTGGATTTTGCGCTGTTGGATAGGCGTCTGGATAATTCGGATAATGATTGTCGAAATTACGTCCGAGCCATCCTGTTGTTGCTGGTGAATCAATCATACCAGAGGTCCAAATATCCATGGATCGGAAGTGCGAACGGTTTTGCTCCATATACCCTACATTTTGGATGATTCCCAATCGTCCGTCGTTGTACATTGTTTGCATTCCTGACATCACCGGGTGAAATCCAACTTCATTCGTTACTGGCAAAATAGATGTCTCGGGTATCAACACGTTGTCTCTTTGGATCACCAAATTGGCGTATTGATCTCTGGGAATTACCGTGCTCAACCCATCGTTTCCTCCATTCAGGCGGATAATTACCAGTACGCGATCGTCAGCCATGTTCGCCACTTTGAACATTTCTTTTGACAGCGATTGAATTTTAATTCCATTTTGGAACAATATCGGCACCCCAGCGGATGCAACGGCCATATTTTTTACAAAATCTCTTCTTTTCATTGCGTTCGTTTAGGGGTTACAAAGTCTGGAATTCAGGCATCTGAAACAAGCGGGCCAAGGTAAACTCAACTCGGGTTCGAATTGGATCTTCGAAGGTTGGATTTCCAATATTCGCTTGATAATCGGAATACTCCATTTGCCAATCATTCACAGTGATTCCACTTGTTAAAATGGCTTGTAATGTTGCTTTCTGAATCACCCCAAGACCTTTTGGACAAAAAACATCTGCCATGTCGTCGATAATTGTGGCTGGCTGGTATGGATCTGATAGTGCATCCAAGAAATTAAGCGCATTGATCTTCCAATTTTCGCCTCCTACTGGAATTCCTGTCCCAGCGGTCATCCACAAACTTGCATCGAATCGCGTTTTAATGTGCGTTGCGTTGACCCATAATTTCGAAAACGAAGGTTCCTGATAATAGGCGGGCCAGCCTGCAACACTCGGTGGAATGAAGTATCCTTGTCCCATTGATTCTGCAAACCAATAAACATTCAACAGCATTTCAGAATTAATGGCTAACGAGAATCCAGGTGCTGAGTCGCATGAGTTCAACATCGTGTACAACATCTCCAAAGGACCTTTAATTAAGGCGCCTCGAACTGAAATATCATAGAAATGCTCGCTGGTAAACAACTCGGTAAGTACGGGTAAAATTTGGTAGTTGTTCGCAATCATTGTATTTGCCATCTCTGTAATGACAGTTGTTTCCACTGCGGGAGTGAGGTCATAATTCACGAAATAGCGGTACAACTTTCGGCAAATATGATGGGCAACTTCATCTTGTTGAAAAACGACATCAATAAAATCGCTGTATTCATTCGCCCCGTTCGCAGTAATAACCGCATTATTAAATTTGGACGACAGTGTTTTGTTGGTATGATCGTGTAACAATGTATCGTAAACGGCTGTTACGCCTGTCAAAGTATCACTTAAAATCCCATTGACATAATATCCCGTAAATATTTTCGCGGCTGCCGCAACATCATCTTCTGTATAATTGGTGTAGTCGCCAGGTCCTAATTGGGGCCCCTTTCCGATGGTAAAAAGCTCCAGAAATTCACGTCCGTAATTTTCATTAGGACTGAAAACATTATTACTTGCCCCGTTCAAGAACACCAGCATACACGGATTGACGGTTACATCCTTTACCATTTGTTTAAAATCCCCCAAAGCCTGTGAGCGCAACAACATGTGATAATCGTACGCCATGCGCATATCAACGCCAGGGTTTGCAGAAAAATGATTGTGCCAAAACAAGGTAATTTTTTCCGCGATGGTAAGTGTTTCCACATTCAATCGATCCATCATCCATGCAGCGATTGAAAATTGCCGTGCGCCATCGACGGCCAACGCGTCTACCTGATTGCTTGGATAAACTGCATTAACCCACGTCTGCCCTGCAGCCACAACGGTTTCATTTGGATGAAATGCCAGAGGGTCGCCAATAGCAGGAATCTGGAGTAATGACGTAACCGTTGCATTCATTCCGTTTGCAACTGCATCTAAAATTTCCTGATTCGTGGCACCGAAAGTCGTTCTTCGTAATAGGTGACCTGCCTCTGCTTTGGTCCATTGCCCCGTGTATGGCGTCATGCTAAGGGAGACACCTGGGACTGGTTCATTTTCGGGCATAGGAGCTTGTTTTTAAGATTAGTGCACCCAATTTAAGAAAAGCCAACGTAAATTCCGAATGAATCCTAAATTATCACAGCTCTTCGAGAAATTGTATATTTCTTTTCAATCCGGAAAATTTGGTGCGTTTAACGGCGCTGTTTTTGAACAAATCGCGAAAGACTTCTTCGGAGAGATCCTTCCAATCGCCCTTTGTGAGATGCAATAATTGGTCATGTGGGCGAAAGGCTACTTCTGTATGTGGTTTCGAAAATCGGTTCCACGGGCACACATCCTGACAAACATCACAGCCAAACATCCAGTTATCCATTTTGCCTTTGAATTCACCAGGTAAGATTGCGTCTTTGAGTTCAATCGTGAGATAAGAAATACATTTCGAACCATCAACAACGTAGGGTTGGACAATCGCTTCAGTTGGACATGCATCAATACAGCGTGTGCACGTACCGCAATAATCCTTCATGGGTCCATCTGGAGTTAATTCCAAATCCAAGATCAATTCGGCAATAAAGAAAAAGGAACCTTGTTTGGGGTGTATTAAATTCGCGTTTTTTCCTATCCATCCAAGACCACTTTTTCGCGCCCATGCTTTGTCCATTACAGGTGCCGAATCAACAAAAACACGCCCAGCCACATCGCCAATTTCGTTTTGAATAAAGGCCATTAATTCCTTCAACTTGTCCTTAATAACAAAATGATAATCGGTACCGTAGGCATATTTGGACAACTTCGGTGCGTTTGGATCGGTTTGCTCTTTCTCAGGGAAATAATTGAGCGCAAGAGAAACCACAGATTTGGCATCATCAACCAATACTCTTGGGTCAAGTCGTTTGTCGAAGTGATTTTCCATATACGCCATCTTCCCATGATAATCGCGTCGTAGCCATTTTTCCAAATTTGGCGCTTCATCTTCTAAAAATTCGGCTTTGGAAACACCGCAAAACATAAAGCCCAGTGCCAGTGCTTTTTCCTTAATTCGTTGCGTATGTGAATCCCTATTCATGTCTGGTGGAAAGATACGTAAATAGGATGAATTGGTGCAAAATAACATGGGGTCCGAGCATTCAAAGTGCACGGAAAAATTGGATTATTCCGTATTTTTGTTGGCACGAATGACACTTAAATTTTCTCCATGGAAATCGCACTAGAAAACAGCATTGAAAAGGCCATTGCATCACAACGGACTGCTTTGAGAACACATCGTTTGTACGATCAACTTTCAAGCATCGAAGACGTTCGGGTTTTTATGGAAAACCACGTTTTTGCGGTGTGGGATTTTATGTCATTATTAAAATCGTTGCAGAATGAACTAACGTGTACGCAAGTTCCCTGGCGACCTGCGAATCATCCTGTGCTTGCGCGATTTATTAACGAAATCGTTCATGGTGAGGAAAGCGATCTCAACGAAATAGGAGAGGCAAAAAGTCATTACGAAATGTATCGCGATGCGATGGAGCAAGTGGCTGCCAATACCTCAAACATTGACCAATTTTTGACCGCAATTTCCAATGGTACGAAGATTTCCTCTGCTTTATCTGAAATTGATTTGGATTCTCGTGTTGCTGATTTCGTGCAGTTCACGTTTGACGTAATCACTACAAATCAAACACATCTAATTGCGGCTGCTTTTACTTTTGGTCGCGAAGATGTGATTCCCGATATGTTTATTGAAATACTTCGCGGTGCGGATGCGGAAAATAAGCGCTTCAATAAATTGGTGTACTATCTAGAGCGACATATTGAACTGGACGGGGACGAACACGGACCACTTTCACTTCAAATGATCACCGAATTGTGTGGAACCGATGAACAAAAATGGGCTGAGGCAACGGAAATTGCGCAACAATCCCTAGAACATCGTATTGCTTTGTGGGACGCCATCGCTGATCAAATGTCAACTCCTGTTCGTTAAGAATCACAAGGAAAGCTGGGCGATACATTGCTCTCGGATTTCCCAGAGTACCTCCAAAGTATAGGGAATCTCGTTTTCTTGGATCCAGTTCTCAAGAAAGGATTGATGGTAGTTGATTTTTTCGTTGATAACAAATGTTGGTGTAATCTCCTTTTCGATGAGCACGTCACTGGCAAAATTTTCATAGCTACTCATGACAGTTGTCACGTCCAAATAGTCGTTTTCCACTTTTAAATAGCAATGCGCCTCTGGGATTCCCGTCAATTTGTACTCTTTTAATACAGACCCGACAGCAGGCGTGTTTTCACTTGTCATTAGATAGATTCCTACCAGTAATTTAACGGATGGTAACGCATTCTTTTGCGCTATTTCAAATAAAAATGCGTGCTTCGAACTACACGTTCCCTTTCTCTCATACCACACTAAATTGATATCTTCTCGGTGGGCGTTACGTTCGTATTTAAAATTGCGCACACTTCGTACGAGATCGTCCCAGGTGACGCATCCCGATTCAATGATATCTTGGGTAATATCGTCGTTAGAAAGTAGTTCCATCAGAACAATCCACCTTGCGAAAAACCAAAGTTCCTCCCCAAATGTTTGTAAGCTTTGTCTGTAACCTTTCTTCCACGGGGGGTTCGCATTAAAAATCCTTCTTGAATGAGAAACGGCTCGTAAACTTCTTCGAGGGTTCCAGCGTTCTCGCCAATGGCTGTTGCTATCGTCGTCAATCCCACAGGACCACCAGCAAACTTGTCGATAATCACACTTAGAATTCGATTGTCCATTTCGTCGAGACCGTTGGTATCCACATTGAGGGCTTCCAACGCATGATTGGTGATATCCAATGTAATTGTACCGTCGCCTCGAATTTGGGCGAAATCACGCACACGACGCAATAAAGCATTGGCAATTCTTGGCGTCCCACGACTTCTGCTAGCTATTTGATAGGATGCGGCCTCTTCGATTGGAATATTCAGCAACCCAGCCGAACGTTCCACAATCATAGTCAAGGTTTTGGCGTCGTAATACTCCAAACGGGCATTGATACCAAAGCGAGCACGCAAAGGCGATGTTAACAGCCCAGAACGCGTAGTGGCTCCAATTAATGTGAAGGGATTTAGTTCAATTTGAACTGTTCGAGCGTTGGGACCAGAATCGATGAGAATATCGATACAATAATCCTCCATTGCAGAATACAAATATTCTTCGATGATGGGACTCAATCGGTGTATTTCGTCGATGAAAAGTACATCACCTCTATCGAGATTGGTCAATAGCCCAGCGAGATCCCCTGGTTTATCCAAAACAGGACCGCTGGTCACTTTGCAACTCACCCCTAATTCATTGGCGATAATATTGGCTAAAGTCGTTTTTCCCAGTCCTGGAGGTCCGTGCAACAAGACGTGATCCAAAGGTTCATTTCGCAGTGTTGCCGCCTGTACAAATACTTCCAGATTTGAAGTAACTTTCTTTTGCCCCGTGAAATCTTCGAGACGTTTTGGGCGCAAGACTTTGTCATAATCCTGTTCACCACCACTATCTGCCTCTTCTCTATAATCGAATGAATCTTCCAACGCCATTTCTGTTTACTCAAATGTACAAAAAACCCTGACGAATCTTGTGATTGTCAGGGTTTCTAAAATAGTATTTTCTACCTTCTAGTGCTCTTCCTCGCCTTCTGCTAAAGGAACATTTTGTGGGATGAAATCCTCTTCCGCACCTGGTTTCGAATAATCGTAAGGCCATCTGTGTACTGTTGGCAATTCTCCTGGCCAGTTTCCATGAACGTGCTCTACAGGTGTTGTCCACTCCAAAGTATTCGATTTCCAAGGGTTCTGTGGTGCTTTTGGACCTCTATAGATACTGTAGAAGAAGTTAAACAAGAATAACAACTGACCAAATGCAGCGATAATCGCAAAAATAGTAATGATCACATTCAAGTCCATAATCATCTCAAAGGAATTGCTGTCGAAGTCTTGGTATACAGAATAATCGTAGTAACGACGCGGTGCTCCAGCCAAACCTACGAAGTGCATTGGGAAGAACACACCATACGCTCCGATCAATGTGATCCAGAAATGTGCATATCCCAAACGGGTATTCATCATTTTACCGTACATTTTTGGGAACCAATGATACACCCCTGCGAACATTCCAAGTACTGCAGACATACCCATTACGATATGGAAGTGGGCCACAACGAAGTAAGTATCGTGTACTGTAATATCCAATGCTGAATCCGCCAAAATGATACCCGTAACACCACCTGTAATAAATGTAGATACCAAACCAATGGCAAACAACATCGCTGGCGTATAGATAATAGATCCTTTCCAAAGCGTCGTGATGTAGTTAAACACTTTCACGGCAGAAGGAATCGCAATCAACAAGGTTGTAAATACGAAGACACTACCCAAGAAAGGATTCATACCTGTAACGAACATGTGGTGTCCCCATACGATAAAGGAAAGGAAACCAATCGCAAGGATGGAACCAATCATCGCGCGATACCCAAAGATCGGCTTACGTGAATTCGTTGAAATAATCTCTGAAGACAAACCAAGCGCAGGTAACAATACGATATATACCTCAGGGTGTCCTAAGAACCAGAATAAGTGTTGATACAACAAAGGCGAACCACCGTGTTGTGTAAGCATTTCTCCGTTAACAATGATATCAGAAAGGTAGAAACTTGTTCCAGCCAAACGATCCATCATAAGCAAAACTGCTGCCGATAACAATACAGGGAACGAAAGCACCCCAAGAATTGCTGTTACGAAGAATGCCCAGATAGTTAACGGAAGACGTGTCATTGACATTCCTTTCGTACGTAAGTTCAATACTGTCACAATATAGTTCAACGATCCAATCAACGAAGAAGCGATGAAGATTGCCATTGAGAACAGCCAAAGCGTCATCCCCATTCCTGAACCACTAACGGCTTGCGGAAGTGCGGAAAGTGGTGGGTAGATCGTCCATCCCGCCATCGCTGGACCTGACTCAACAAACAAGGAAGAGAACATGATCAACGAAGAGATGAAGAAGAACCAGTACGATAGCATATTCAGGAATCCTGATGCCATATCACGCGCTCCAACTTGCAATGGAATAAGAAGGTTTGAGAATGTTCCAGACAATCCACCTGTTAAGAGGAAGAAGACCATAATCGTACCGTGAATAGTTACCAAACCAAGGTACATATCCTCCGCGAGAACTCCATTTGGTGCCCACTCATCTCCTAAGAAGAAAGAAAGGAATTCCGAACTTTCTCCTGGCCAAGCCAATTGAATACGGAATAAAATAGATAACAACATCGCCACAACCCCCATGAAAACCGCAGTCATCAAAAACTGCTTACCGATCATTTTATGGTCCTGGCTAAAGATGTACTTTGATACGAAACTTTCCTCGTGGTGTCCGTGATCATCGTGATGTCCGTGTGCTTCGTGCGCTACTGCCGCCATTCTATCTAAGTTTAATTTGTTCTAAATATATTTTACGCTGCCGTTCAATTACCTGTTTATTCTACAGCATCAGCCATTTGATTTTCTGCATCTGCAGGAACTTCAGGCTCATCTTCCTTCATGCTATCCAACATTTTCTTTTGGATTTTCTCCAAGGTATGGTAGTATGCTTCACCCCAGGTATCTGGGAAGACTTTGTATAATTTCTCGTTCTCTGGATCTTTGACACCGTTCATCTTCACATCCATCCATTTGTCGTAGTCCTTTTTCTCAAGAACGACTACGGTCATTTTCATTTTGTAATGTGAACTACCGCAAATCTTGTTACACATCAATACGTAGTTGAAGTTTTCATCATTCTTCTCTTTACGCATTTCTGCGGTTGTCATATCTGGAGTAAACTTGAATCGTGTGATGCTTCCAGGAACCGTATTCATTTGAACACGGAAATGAGGGAAGAATGCCGAGTGGATAACATCTTTCGAGCGGAAAGTCAACTCATACGGCTGATTTTTACACAGGAACAAGGTATCTTCAATGATGTCATCTTTTGCTGCTTCATCATCCTTACCATCGTAGCGACGTTGCATTTGATACAACAAACGAATCAATTGTTGTTTGCGTGCCAATTCTGTTTTCATCAATTCACGTGCTTCCTCAGACATCACTGTTGACGGATCGTTTAGTATTTTCTCCATGTCGAAAATTCCCGTCTTAGGAAGCGTCTCCATTAAGAAAATAGCACTGTCAATCGACTCCTTCGTTTTCAAGGCCAAAGGGTTTCCACTTTCAACAGTTAACTTGTAGTCGTATTTACCCAGTGTATTGTCTTGACCCGCATAACGAGCTGTCCAATCAAATTGTTTCGAGAACAACTCAACACGAATAGCTTCTGGTGCCGCCGCACTAGTTGTTTCATTCCAATTGCGCAATCCAAGGATGATAATCACAGCCAAAACGACTGCAGGAATAACCGTCCACACCATTTCCAACTTATTGTTGTGCGGGTAGAAGAATGCGGGAACACCTGGTTTCTTAACGTATTTGTACGCAAAAGTGAACAATAACGTGTTTGTCAAGAAGAATACCAAGATGATAATCCAGAAGTTAAGATCTAGCAACCAGTCTGTCTCTTTACCGTGTACCGAAGCTGCTGAGCCGCGTCCTGTCCATCCAAATTTTAACATCAACCAGATGAATCCGATAAACAAGAAAAACATGAATCCCAACATCAAACGTGCATTCAAACGATTGTCTCTGTTGGAGATTTCGTTTTCTTTCTTTTCAGTCAGTTTTGAAGTCAATTCGTACACGCGCATCAACTGAGCGAGTGCCACGACTCCCAAAACAATTACCAATAATATGAACAATTTAGTTACCATCTCTTTGTATTATCTGTCAGTATTTGATTAAATCTCGTGGTGAATACTTTCGTCCAAGAACGGGTGATTCACCGGTGTTAAAGGCGCTTTTGTCAGGTTGGTTAGAATGATTTTAATCAACACTCCAGCCATCAAAATACCCAATCCGATTTCAATAAAACCAGGATATGCTTTAGGACCTTGCGAGCCGATAGCAATCATTTGATATGCATCCAACCAGTGTCCAATAAGAATAACTGTTCCAACGAACGTTAAGATCCCTGCATTTCGTTTTGCATCACGCGACATCAAAATCAACATTGGGAATGCGAAATTGATTATGAACATGAAGAAATACATGAATTTGAAATCTTGAATACGCGTCACGTAGTACGTCACCTCCTCAGGAATATTAGCGTACCAGATCAACATGAATTGAGAGAACCAAAGGTACGACCACAAGAAAGAAATCGCAAAGGTCCATTTCCCCAAATCGTGAATGTGGCTTTCGTTTACTTTCGGAAGGTATCCTTGATTTTTCAAATGCAACACCAACATAACCAATACGACCATTGTAGACACCCACATTCCAGCGAAGTTGTACCATCCAAACAGTGTAGAGAACCAGTGTACGTCGATAGACATAATCCAATCCCAAGTAGAAGTTGAGCTAAATACAGAGAAGAATACTAAGAATAATGCTCCTCTTCGGTAGTTTTTAAAGTGAATTTCCGTACCTCCTACTTTGTCTTCTTCCAACGAGCGTTTACGGAAACCTCTTAAGAAAATCAAGTAAGTAGCAAGATACGCTGCTGTACGAATCCAGAAGAATGTTTTGTCCAAGTAGAATGCTTTTCCTTTAATAATCTCATCATGTGCGACAGTTTCTGAATCCATCCAACCGTAGATGTGTGCTCCGTCCAAAGCCGTAATGACAATCAAAACAAGCACTAGCAAACCAGCACCATAAGGTAAGAATCCAGCAACCGCCTCGATTGGACGCTTCACATACGCGTACCATCCTGATTCCGTTGCGTAATTCAATGCTAGGAAGAACAACGCTCCCAAAGCGATACAGAAGTAGAAATAACTGTTCGACAGCAAACCACCCATTAATCGTGTAGAGAAGTTTGCATCGCCTCCATGCACCATTAAACCAATGATCACGCTCAGCGCTCCCACGGCTACAAGACCCATTGAGAGAAGATTCGCTTTTCTTGATACTTTAAATTCCATCGTATTTCGTTCGTCTAGTTTTTAAAATCTTTTTCCAGCTTATTAAGGTGCTACTTCTAAAGCAGGCTCCTGATCTGTTTCCTGATCCGCTTCAGCAGTCACCTTACCTGTTCCGTAATCCTTATCCTGGAAACGTTTGATATAATGAACCAAAGTCCAAATCTCTTTCTTGTTGATGATTGATCTGTGCGATCCCATTGCGTTACGTCCATAATAAATCGAGTAGAACATTTGTCCTTCTGTGATCGTCAGGTTCTTATAATCAGGAACTCCTGTATACGTACCGTTCGCCATCATTGGACCGTTTCCATCTCCTTTTACACCGTGACAGTGCGCACAATTCGCTTCAAACAACTTTTGTGCACCGCTCCAGAAGCTTTTGTAAGCTAGTGAATCTGCAACGTCTGGTAATGGCAATGGATTTTTATCCGCTGCAGCCTTCTCATACGTATTTTCAGCCGTTAACTCTTCACCGTACATTCCGTGTGTTACACGAAACTCAGCACTTGCTTTGTGCTTGTATGGCAACATCAACATCACTTCCAAAGAATCGGTTCCGTAAAAAGGAATCGTTCCAGATGGAGGAGTCAAAGCAGACAACTGCATCTTGAGATCCATGTTTTCACGCTCTTTAATATGTCCATAATCCACGTAAGGCTCAATCGCCGGTGAACGGTACATATCTGGCATGTATTCCAAACCTGGACTATCTGGATCAGCTCCACACGATCCTAGCATCACAGTCGTAACTGCTGCGATCGCTAAACTTCCTATTATTCTAAATTTCATTTTCATCTTCTGAACTGAAAAATTATGCAACATCTTTTTGATCCAACTCAACGATCCCTGTTTCTTTCAACATCGCTTCAAGCTCCTCTGCAGTAAACTGTGTGTTATCTGAAGTACGGAGTTCCATTACGAAACGATCGTCTGTTGTTCTTGGATCTGGATTTTGCGCTGGCATTCCAGGCAAAGTCTTGTTGCGTAAAAAATATGTGATCGCCATACCATGCGCTGCACACAATACGGTGAACTCAAACGTAATTGGAATGAAAGCCAGAATATTGTCCATGTAGGTAAAATTTGGCTTACCACCGATATTCATTGGCCAGTCAACTACCATGAAATAACGCATTCCTACTGTTGCTAACGTAAGACCTGTCAATCCGTAAAGAAATGCCATAATCCCCAAACGTGTGTCTTTCACTCCGATGATTGGATCAATCCCGTGGATTGGGAACGGAGAAAATACTTCCGCTACCTTAACACCTTTCGACACCAACTTTTTTGCACCATCTTTTAGTACATGGTCGTCGTCGTACATTGCATATATTACTTTATCTGCCATGTCTTAATTATTATCGTTGTTTTCTTCTGTTCCTTCTCCTGCTTCGTCGTTCGATTCCTCTTCATTCGAAGCTTCTTCTTTTGGTGCTTCCACCTCCGCTACTGGAGCTGCCGCTGGAGCCTCTTCATGATGGTGGTCATCTGGAGCGTTTTTATAAGACTCTCCTGAAGATTTTAGAATCGTTTTCAACTCGTTCAATGCCAATACGGGGAAGTAGCGCGCAAACAACAAGAAGAACACGAAGAACAATCCAATTGTACCGATATACACACCAAGGTCAATGTGACTTGGGTAGTGCATACTCCATGAAGACGGCAAGTAATCGCGGTGCAATGAAGTCACGATAATTACGTAACGCTCAAACCACATCCCGATGTTTACTACAATAGAAATGATAAATGTGAAAAGTAGACTACGACGTAATTTCTTGAACCACATCAACTGAGGAGAAATTACGTTACACGTCATCATTGCCCAGTACGCCCACCAGTAAGGTCCTGTCGCACGGTTAATAAATGCATACGCTTCATATTCTACTCCTGAATACCAAGAGATAAAGAGCTCGGTAATGTAGGCAGTTCCTACAATGGATCCCGTTACCATAATGACAATGTTCATGTATTCCACGTGTTTAGTGTGGATATACGCCTCAAGGCTCATCGCTTTACGCATCACCAGGAGAAGTGTTTGTACCATCGCAAATCCTGAGAATACCGCTCCTGCCACGAAGTAAGGAGGGAAGATGGTCGTATGCCACCCTGGAATTACCGATGTAGCAAAGTCAAAGGATACAATCGAGTGAACCGAGAATACAAGTGGTGTTGCCAAACCAGCCAATACCAACGAAACCAATTCGAAACGATTCCAGTGTTTTGCACGACCTGACCATCCAAAGGACATGATCGAATACATTTTCTTAGCGATTGGTTTTTTCGCGCGGTCACGTATCGTTGCGAAATCAGGAATCAAACCGATGTACCAGAATACCAAGGAAACCGATAGATACGTTGAAATCGCGAATACGTCCCAAAGAAGTGGTGAGTTAAAGTTTACCCAAAGCGAACCGAAGTGGTTTGGAAGTGGCAATACCCAGTATCCTAACCAAAGACGTCCCATGTGAATCAACGGGAACAACCCTGCCATAAATACGGCAAAGATTGTCATTGCCTCTGCAGATCGGTTGATCGCCATTCTCCATTTCTGACGGAACAACAAAAGTACCGCTGAAATCAAGGTTCCGGCATGTCCGATACCTACCCACCAAACGAAGTTGGTAATATCCCAAGCCCATCCAATGGTTTTGTTAAGTCCCCAGACTCCAACACCTGTACCCAAAAGGTACAAAATACATCCTATCCCATACAATCCGATGATCAAGGCGATACCGAAAAGGATGTACCACATGCGTGGTGCTTTGTCCTCAATCGGGCGACAAACATCTTCTGTAATGTCATGATAGGTTTTGTGACCTAAGATGAGGGGTTCTCTAATTGCTGCTTCCTTATGCATTATAATAGGGTTTTATTTCTATTAATGGTGTGATTTTTCTTCTTTCTCTTCCTTGTGCACTACTTGCAGTTTGGATAATCCTTCGTTGTGCTCATTGCGAACTTTCACTTTGAACCATACGTTTGGTTTTACCCCAACTTCTTCCAATGCTTGATATGCACGTTTGTCATCTGCGCTTGCGCGAACTGCTGAATTGACGTCATTCCAGTCACCAACAGTAATTGCATTTGCTGGACAAACATCGGCACACGCTGTTGAATAATCACCGTCTTGTACTGGGCGACCTTCAGACTTCGCATCCAATTTACCTGCTTGAATACGTTGTACACACATCGAACATTTTTCCATAACCCCACGTGTACGAACCGTAACATCTGGATTCAATACCATACGACCTAAATCGTCTTGTGCTGGGTTGATTTCTGCTTGCGCTTTGTATGATGGGTAGTTGAACCAGTTGAAGCGACGTACTTTGTACGGACAGTTGTTCGCGCAGTATCTCGTTCCAATACAACGGTTGTATACCATTTGGTTCAAACCTTCATTACTATGTGTTGTTGCTGCAACTGGACAAACCGTCTCACATGGAGCATGGTTACAGTGGTGACACATCATTGGTTGGTGTACTACTTTTGGATTTTCCGATGGATCTTCCGCAGCAGCAAACCATTCCATTTTGCTCATTTTGTGATCGTGACGTGATCCTGGAGCTGCCTCCAAATCTGAAGCATAGTATCTATCAAGACGCAACCAATGCATCTCACGACCTTTACGAACTTCCGTCTTACCAACTACAGGTACATTGTTTTCTGACTGACATGCAATCAAACAAGAACCACAACCAATACAAGAAGACAAATCAATCGTCATTCCCCAACGGTGTCCAACGTTTTCTACTGGATGTGCATCCCACAAATCAAACTCAGCAATTGGCGCCGACTCATGATGACCATGCTCGTTTACTTTTTGAAGTGTATACGCAGGATTGTATGCTTCCTTATCGTTGTGCTTGTAAATTTCTAAAGTCGTTTCGCGAACAACTGAGTGACGTCCCATAGCGGTACTATGGATCTGTGTTGCTGCGATCAAATATGGCTCTTCGTCTGTATGATAAGAGATAGAACCTGTTGCGTAAGTTGAATAAGTTCCATTCGAAAGTGATGTCAACTCAAATGCATTGGCACCAATTGTAAGTGGATTTCCATTCTCATCTGTCTCGTATCCTCCGTACTCTTTCGTTTGGAAGGCCGCTTTACCAATTTTTTCACCGTTTGCTCCACGTCCGTATCCTAATGCAATACCTACAGTACCGATTGCTTGACCTGGCAACGGCATTACTGGAAGTTTGATCGATTTCCCGCCAACCTTCACTGTCGCCAATGTCAAACCGTGCTCTTGATCGAAAGTTGTGTTACAACTCTCTTTCTTCATGGTCACTGGGTTCATGGTGATGTAGTTATCCCAAGTCGCTTTTGTCATTGGATCTGGCATCTCTTGTAACCAAGGATTGTTTGCCTGAAGTCCAACACCCATTGCTGCTTTTTGGTACATCTCGATTTCCAATCCACCTCCTTTTGGAGCCTTCAAAGAACCAAGATTCGCTATGAATGTAGGATTTACATTCGCCGCTGGCTCACCGTTATCACAACTGTTGTGCACAGCCATGTTCCAGTAAATATCTTTGTCCGTGTATTGCGTTTGTGTTGGGAATCCATATTCCAACCAGATTCCACGAATCAAATCGTATGCTACTTTCGAATCTCTTCCTCCACGTTTTGCTTTTCCTGCCCAAACCTGGAACGATTCAATTGCAGAAGCTGTGTTGTGAAGTGG
Organism: Crocinitomicaceae bacterium; assembly: GCA_050289845.1. Classification (GTDB taxonomy): domain Bacteria; phylum Bacteroidota; class Bacteroidia; order Flavobacteriales_D; family Crocinitomicaceae; genus UBA4466. The sequence goes on from JBNKGN010000018.1 coordinate 17,734, forward strand.
GCGAATTGTTGGTTGACTCAATGCGTAGTGTTCTCCAACAACATTGTAATCATTCCAAGATTCCAGCGCGTGTAGGTCAGAAGCAACATACTTACAAAGTGAAGCTGTTTCATCTGCGTACAATGCCATCGAAACGGAAGTTTTGATACCTTTTAATCCTTTTGCAAACGCTTTACCATTTGGAAGCGTATATACTGGATTTACACCGTAGAAAATAACAGCGTCAGGTCCTTTACCTCCAGCAACATCTTCTGCCAATTTGCTCATTGCGGCATCATCCGACATGAACATATTAACTGGCTCACTAATGTTGATTGTTTTATTGTAAGCTCCTAACTCGGAGTTTAATTTGTTACAAAGAATTTGCGTGTCCACATCATTTGACCCACAAACAACAAGAGAATGTTCTCCCGCTTTCTTCAATGCTTGAATAGCGCTATCTGCAGCTACTTTCGCTTTTGCTTCCAATTTCGTTGAAACGCCAGTGCTAACACCAAATCCTTCCTTCAACATATACGCAAGTACATTTGCTTGCTCAGAAGGTTTGATCATTGCACGTGTATCTGCGTTCGATCCTGTAATCGACATGATCGATTCGAATTGGAAATGTTTCGACATCCATTCTCCATCAGGATTACGACGCGACGCATATTGTGGTGCAAATACCGTTGGCATCAACCAAGAATTCAAGAAATCCGCTCCCACCGAAACAATTGTTTTTGCTTCCGTAAAATTGTAACTAGGAATAAACCCTGGTTCGTCCGTAGCAACATTCGCCACTGGAGCCGCTTCAACATCCACGATAGGTGCTTCTGCACTCATGACTGTTGATGGTACGTCGAATGAACGTTTGTTTGCTTCACGCATCCCAGCGTAAGAAATCGCATCGTATTGGATATGCTGGAATTTATCAGCTCCTACCGTTTCAGCAAGATTTCTAATCGCCTGCTTAACACTCGGTCCTGTTAACGTATGCGACACAAGAACCACCTTGTTAGCTGATTTCAATCCTGCCATCACTTTCGCATCCAAATCCTTGTAAGACTTGCCTTCTCCATTGATGGTAGGTCGCGCCAAACGCTCGCTATCGTAAAGACTCAAAACAGATGCTGAAATCTGAGGATTCACTGCACCGTTTGTAATTCCGAAATTTTTATTCCCTTTAATGAAAATAGGGCGCCCCTCACGGGTTTTTACCAAGATGCTCGCATACGACATTCCATCGTAATATGTCGAAGCATACCATGTTGGCATCCCTGGCGTCACATCCTCTGGTTTGTTTACATACGGAATCGCTTTTGTTACAGGCGCTTCACACGCTGCAACCGTAGCAGCAGCAACACTAAACCCTAAAAACTTAAGGAAGTCGCGACGCCCTGTAGACGATTCTTGTAATTTATCATCAC
>JBNKGN010000019.1:0-18896 GCA_050289845.1 Crocinitomicaceae bacterium
GGAACCAAATGTCGACGGTTTTAATGAACGCAGGGAAAACGGTAAGATCGCGGGTAGAAACCTCTATCAAATGTTTAATGAGTTACCTAGTCATTCGGCAAACGATACGTTATACATCGTTGCGCACAGTATGGGATATGCGTATGCACTAGGGATTATTGAGGAACTGAGAGGGAAAATTAATTTCGGAGGATTTTATATTATCGCCGCAGAAAATGCAGAGTCGGGTAGAGTAGTGCAATCAGAGTGGAACGAGATTTGGCAATACGGGAGTGATTTTGAAGCGCATAAAATTGCCCAACCGTGCTTATTAGATGGAATCGCACCCCAGTCGAAAGCAGGAGGTTTATCACCGCGGAATCGTGTGTATTTTCCAGAAGCTCTCTATGCCAAAATGGGCTTCTTTGATTCACATTTTATCGGAAATTATACCTGGATTTTCGATGTGCCTAAAGACGCACCTGGATACGTTCGGCAACGCTAGTTTACCTTTTTTAATACGAGTCGCGAAAATTCTCCGTTTGGAACGGCATCATTTTCGAGGATCAATTTCCTGAAAGACGACCGTACAATCGTATATTCTCGATAGGAAAAACCAAAGCCATCGGAAATTGTAAGCGCAATAGTGTTGCCGCTTTCTTCGATGGAGTAAACGCCGCTGGTAACATCGTCGGTGGTAAAGTTGTGCACCGAAAATTCACAAAAATCGTCCTTTTTTAGTTTGCAATATTCGAATTCATAGATCAAATCGGGATCACTTTTACCATATCCTTGAATGGTAGCTTCAACCACATTCCATTTTCCATCAATCCGTTCTACTTGACGTTGATTTTTATTGCAAGCAGCGATAACAAACAGGAAACCAAGGAAAAAAAGTAGCAATCGTTTCATACGTTGAATTTTTGCTGAGAGAACAAATATTATTCCAAAAAAGATGCAAATAGCCCGTTATGATTAACCGATTCAGATTTATTTGTTACTTTCGCTCTTCCAAAAGAAAAACTAAAAAGTATGTCTTATTTGTTTACTTCTGAGTCCGTTTCAGAGGGGCATCCAGATAAAGTGTCAGATCAAATTTCTGACGCATTGATTGATAATTTTATGGCGTTCGACCCACAATCAAAAGTGGCGTGCGAAACCTTGGTAACTACAGGTCAAGTTGTGTTGGCAGGTGAGGTGAAGACAAATACGTACCTCGATGTTCAGTCGATTGCACGTGAAACCATTCGTCGCATCGGTTACACAAAATCGGAGTACATGTTCGATGCCAATTCTTGTGGTATTTTATCGGCGATTCATGATCAATCTGCCGATATCAATCAGGGAGTCGAGCGTTCGAATCCAGAAGAGCAAGGAGCAGGGGATCAGGGAATGATGTTTGGTTACGCAACGCGCGAAACAGAAAATTACATGCCATTAGCCTTGGATCTTGCACACAAGATTCTTCAGGAAATGTCTTACATCCGAAACAACGAACCAACGATTATCCCTTATTTGAGACCGGATGCAAAATCACAAGTAACAATCGAATATTCCGACGATAACGTGCCGCAACGCATTGATACCATCGTTGTATCTACACAACACGATGACTTTGCTTCGGAAACAACCATGTTAGAGCGCATCAAACACGATATCGTTTCATTGGTGATTCCACGCGTGAAAGCAAAACTTTCACCAGAAATTCAAAAATTGTTTACGGACGATATTACGTACCATATTAATCCAACGGGGATTTTCGTGATCGGTGGACCACATGGAGATACAGGATTGACAGGACGTAAAATCATCGTAGATACGTATGGAGGTAAAGGTGCGCACGGTGGTGGTGCTTTTTCTGGAAAAGATCCTTCGAAAGTAGATAGATCGGCTGCGTATGCAACACGCCACATTGCCAAAAACATGGTTGCAGCGGGGTTGTGTGATGAAGTTTTAGTACAAGTATCCTACGCAATCGGTGTCGCAGAACCTTGTGGATTGTTTATCGATACCTACGGGACTTCGAAAGTGAACATGACAGACGGAGAAATGGCGAAAAAGATTTCGGCTATTTTTGATATGCGCCCGTATTTCATCGAACAACGTTTGAAATTGCGCAATCCAATCTATTCGGAAACGGCGGCGTACGGACACATGGGACGTAAGAATGAAGTGGTAACCAAAACGTTTACAGCTCCTGACGGAACGAAAGTGACGAAGGAAGTAGAATTGTTTACATGGGAGGCACTGGATTATGTCGATAAAGTAAAAGAAGCGTTTGGATTGTAATCCAGGCAGAAAAAATACAAGAAAGCTCTGATCATTGTGTCAGGGCTTTTTTTCGTTCTATGAATTATTAATCAACCAGAGCGCCGTTTTATTGACCAAACTTTGTATCTTTTTCAACGCTATGAAATTTACGCTGCATAAATTGCTGCTGATTTTTGCGATTCTGTTGCTTTCTTACGGCGCTAAATCTCAGCAATCAGTTGATCTCACTCAGAAGGTGGTGCGTCTTTTTGAGTTGTTCGATGAGCATCATTTGAGCCCTCGGACCGTAGATGCTAAATTCGTTGCGGACGTCAATACAGCATTTCTCGAAGTGTTGGATCCAGATGCAATTTTCTTTAGTTCAGAAGATCTTAAAACCATCGACTCTTACGCGCAACCGCTAACGGAGAAATTTCGGTTTCATTCGCAAGCATACGTAGATACCGTATATGCGCTTTGGAAATCACGAGTACGGGAAGCCGAGAATACAGTAACGCATTATTTCGAGCAGCCATTCGAGGAAAACAAGGGGGCAGACAGGGAATTGTACGAAGGTTATGTGTCCACAGATCTTCTTTCAATGAAATGGCGTGGTTTGTTACGCTATGAAATTCTTCAGGACGCCATCGACTCTCAAGAAGGAGAAACGCTAACTACTGAAAGTCTTCGCACAACGATTGATTCTTCCAAAGTCCGCGTAAAACGATCGATGAACGATTATTTTGAGAATCTCGAGCTTACCCCCTCGGACATAGAAAAAGCGTTCTTAAATGCCATTGCAGAGAGTATGGACCCACATTCGAGTTATTTCAGTAATGCGGAGAATAAAGCATTTCAGGAAGAGCTTTCAAGAGAACGCGAATTGTTCGGTATCAGTTATGCTAAAAATAGTCAGGGCGAACTGGTGGTTTCAGAAGTATTGCCAGGAAGTTCAGCTTGGCTATCGGGTGAAGTGCATTCGGGAGATCAAATTTTGAACATCGACTTCGGTGGTGGTAACGATTTCGCTGTAAAAGGAAAAACGCCTATACAGTTGGGCAAATTATTCGACGAATACGGAGAAGAAGAAATTGATATTACGTTAAAAACAGGAACAGATACAGAGCGGAAAGTCACACTTTTCAAATCGAAAGTCTACAGTGACAGCGATGTCATCAAAGCTGCAATTCTAGGTGGGCCAAAGAAAATTGGATACATTTCGTTGCCCGATTTTTATACCAATTGGGGAGAAGATACAGGATTGGGGTGTGCCAACGATTTAGCAAAAACAGTCATTAAACTGAAGAAGGAAAATGTCGAAGGAATTATTCTTGATCTTCGAAATAATGGTGGTGGTTCGTTGAAAGAAGCGATTGATCTTTCGGGAATTTTTATTGATTTCGGTCCTATTTTGGTTACTGCCAATGCGGTTGATCCACCGACAACCTTAAAGGATATGAATCGTGGATTGATCTATTCGGGACCACTCGTAGTGATGATCAACGGGTATTCGGCTTCGGCTTCAGAAGTTGTTGCAGGAGCATTGCAAGATTACAATCGTGCGTTGATCGTAGGATCAAACTCCTTCGGTAAAGCAACGGGACAGCAAATATTTCCGCTGGCGCCATACGAAACCGCATACGATTCGGAAGAATTTGAAGCCTTCGGATACGCAAAGATTACGGAAATTGGATTGTACCGTGTGTCTCTCGAAACCAATCAGATTCAAGGAGTTGTTCCAGATGTTTTATTGCCAAAAACGAAGGAGCAGGATTTTTTCAGAGAGCGCGATTATTCAGGTGCCATTACGCTCGATTCAATTTCCAAAAAAATGTATTTCACCCCCAAACCGCCCCTGCAATCAGAAATTTTGCGTTCAAAAAGTGCAACACGGATTGCAAACAATGTGCAACTAAAAGAATGGGAAACGTTAAGACGAGAAGCAGAGACATTGATAGAAAACTTTGATCCATACAAGGACGACATAAATGCCTGGATTTCTTTTGAAACAAAATGGAAGGAATTGGGGACTCGGAATTCAGCTCTTATGGAAAACCTCCAAATGGCTTTTGAGCCGAGTACCGTAGCGTATGACTCTGAAGTTTACGATATGGATGTAGTGCTGAAAAAGTACAATGAACGCTTTTTGGATCGACTTAAATCCGATATTGATTTGAGCGAAACCTATGAAATAATAATGCAATTATCGAACAATTAATAGAATAAGAATGATGAAACAAACAATTTTAACTTTGGCCATTTTAGTGGTGAGCGCGGTAGCAAATGCACAAGGTGATCCTGTAGCATATATGAACCAATTTACACAAGAGTATGCAACAATTCAGGAGGATATGTGGGATTACACGCGTACCGTTTCTCATGGTAGAAGTGCGCGGAAAGTAGAAAAACGTCGCATGGAATTGATCGAATCGTCGACACAAGCATTAAACAAGGCGAAAAGAGCAGGAGATTACGAAGGAGACACCGATTTTAAAGATGCCGTAGTTGAATACTTCACCATTATCAATCTCGTTTTGAAGGAAGATTACGAGAAGATTGTGGACATGGAAGAAATCGCCGAGCAATCCTATGATTTAATGGAAGCCTACATGATGGCACGTGATGCCGCTAGTGATAAGCAACAAGAAGCGGCTGAAATGGTGAACAAAGCCCAGGAGAAATTTGCAGCAGAGCACGATATTGAGTTGTTGCATTCGGAAGACGGCACGGACACTAAAATGATGATTGCAAGTGAGGTATACGACCACTACAACGAAGTGTACTTGATCTTTTTCAAAAGTTTCAAGCAGGAACTGTACGTAATGGACGCAATGTCTGGTGCCGATATTAGTGCAATCGAACAAAACCGTGAGGCCTTAAAAGCAACTGTTCAAGAAGGAATGGAAAAGTTGGCAGGACTGAATGGATACAATAACGATAAAACAATGATCGAAGCGACTGAAGCGTTGTTTAAATTCTACAAGCAAGAAGTAGAAGACGCACAATTGGCGATTGATTTCTTCCTGAAAAAAGAAAATTTTGATAAAATCAAAGAAGCATTTGATCAAATTAAGGAGAAAAGTCGCACGCAAGAAGATGTCGACAAATTCAATAACGCGGTGAACGAATTAAATGCAGCAGTAGAAGTGTATAACACAGCTAATGAAAAGAACAACAAGACACGTTCGAATCTAATTGATGATTGGAATTCCATCGCAGAAAAATTCACAGACCGTCACGTGCCGAAGGGGAAATAATTTTCAATGAAGCACCAGGAGCCCGTGTTTGAGCGCAAATAGAAGTACGCCAACGACATTTCTGGCGCCTGTTTTTCGTGTGATATTAATGCGGTGATTGTGTACTGTTCGAACACTGATGTTTAAGGACGCAGCAATTTCGTCATTCGTAAACTGTTCAAAAAGCAGTTGGATGATTTCGATTTCACGTGCCGTTAATTCTTCCTCCATTTTTTGAATAGGAGCATCTATGGTATTTTCTTCCAAAAGTTCTGCAAGAAGATCGGGAGATACTTTATCATAGAAGTAATAACCGAATTCAGCCACTTCCCGTATTGCTTCCACGACAATAGCGTATTCGACGTCTTTGCAAAGGTAACCGCGAGCGCCCAAACGCATGAATTTACGTACGTGAATATCACTGTACTGCAGACTTAGGATAATCACACGTGTTTTTGGAAATTCGGCGCGGATCACTTTGAGTGCAGCCTTGCCGTCCATAATGGGCATGTGAAGATCGAGAAGAATAACATCTACAGGATTTCGACGCAATTGTGCAATTAATTCAGAACCATTTGCGACATCAAAAACTACATGGATTCCTTTTACTTTTTCGAGTGATTGCACGAAAACTTGTCGAAAGACAGTATGGTCTTCAGCGATGGCTACTTTTATATCTGGTTTCAAAATCACACGGGCAATATAGTAGGAAACTTATTTAGTTGTATCGAAACACAGGGGTGAATTGTCCATTCTAGCCTCATTTTGAGTAGTAATACTCACGTTTTACTAGAGAGATTCAATATCAGTCAGACCATTCCGCATGGCATAAATTAACAAACCAACACTCGTTTTAGCACCAATTTTTTTCATGATCCGCAAGCGGTGATTTTCTACAGTACGCTGACTAATTCCAAGGACGTCGGCCATTTCTGGATTTGTTTTTTGATGACAGATCAGTTGGACAATTTCAATCTCTCGTTCAGAGAGCGGCGTGTCGATCATGTTGTTCCCCGGTTTTGAGGTCTGTCGAATCACTTCAGAGATCAGGTTGCGCGTCACTTGTTCATTAAAATAATAGCCGTTATGGTAGACTTCCTTAATGGCTTTTAAAAGAACGGGGTACTCCGAACCTTTCGACAAATAGGCGTTTGCTCCCAATCCAATGTACTTTCTAACATGCTCGTCAGAATTGTACATACTGAGGATAATTACTGACGGTCGAATGCTAGGGTTCATCCGACTAATTGACTTTAAAGTCGATTTGCCATCGAGTACGGGCATGTTCAAATCAAGAATGACAACATCAACGGGGGTTTCAGTCATCAAATCAAGAAGTTCCTGTCCATTAGCAGCCTGGATCGAAACATGTAAATTCGATTCGGACTGTAGTAGACGGCTCATTGTTTGCCGCAAGATATCGTGATCTTCAGCAATGCCTATTTTGATGATTTTGGACATTTCTTTTTTCCTGTACTTCTAATATAGCAGCTTGTGTGAAAAATTTGTGAACGATTTTAAAAAAACAATCAAAAAACACCTAAAATTGAGTATTTATACTCAATGAATTCCCGAAATAGAATATTAAAAAACCGTGAATTGAACAAAAATGAGATGGAAATTGAATGTGTTAGCAAACAGTTTCTTATAACGAATTGCAAATAATAGAATAGGCATTTGTGCGTATAAATTATAGGTGTTATTACCTAACTATTTTAATGCCCTTTGTTAAATGTACTTCGAACGTATTGCTGGGAGTAAGGCAAATAGATTCTGCTATGATTTACGCTTAATCAGTACTTTAAAATATGCGTACTTTTGTTGGATGTCTTCGTTATAGCGGGTAGTATCGATGATGTTTTCACAAAATTGTCCGTAGTTTCCTGTCAAAATACACTACGTATATACCACAATTTATCTACGTATTAGTACGTATTTATTCAGTTTTGATAAAAGGATGTACATTAAATAAACCATAGTGGATCAACAGAATACGCGAAGAATAGTAGTGGAACCGTTTGAAGCCAATCGGGTCGTTTGCGATGTTCTTTATAGATTTAGAAGGAAACCTATAAATTATTAATTATGTCATTTAATGGAAACGAAGGAGAAGCAATCTCATTGGAAACTGCTAAAAGTTGGACCGCCGAATACCGAACAACAAAACCGGAAGGTGCTCCGAATGCAGTATTTTTTGGACGTGAAAAATTGGAAGAAATTTTAGCTCAGGAAGATTGTATGGGCATCCGAATTTACTTCGGAGTGAACGATGAACAACAAAAAGCATTAATTTTGGTTGGAGCCACAGCGGACGAAGAGGATCAAACAAAAGGTTTGATTTTGGATAGAGGTGTGAAATGCCCACCCTATTGTGCTAACGGTGGCGGATTAAATGGTTGATGTCAATATTAGGATTTGAAATATTACTAAATATCAGTGTCATTTGTGCCTTGTTGCCGATACTAGCATTACTTTTAGTTTATAACAGCACCACTCACAAGTTGAGGAAGGTGCTGTTTTTGTTAGCAGTATTATGGTTCACTGCAGAGGTAGCAAATATGATAGTTGGAAGTTTTGGGCTGAGTACATATTTAAATTTACATATTTTCGATATTACGTCTACGTTGCTTTATTTACTTTATTTCAAATTAATACTTAAAGGAGAGAGAATTAAAGCTTTGATCCAGATAATTTCGGGTGTGTACTTAATTATTTCAATTGGAACGATTGTTTTAACAGGTTCTTATTTTAGACCAGTTTTAACAAATTTAGCTCTAACAATGATACTCCCGTTCGTACTTAGTTTGATTAGTTTTTATAGAATTGCAAAGGACGTTCAAGTGAATAATTTATTAAACGAACCGACCTATTGGATCAATGGAGCAATATTAATTCATTTTGGCATGTCAATAGTTGGGAGTTTAATTTGTGATATTATGTACAACAATCTCAATTTACACCTGTATATTTGGCCTGTCGTAATTATTTCTAATATTCTTTACAATATACTATTCACTATCGGCGCATGGAAAATGAGACGAACATAATTCTGATTGTACTAGTTACCAGTTTGATCTTTTTCTTGCTCGTTCTTGCCATTATTGCATTTACAGCGTTATACAGTAGAAGATTGGTAAAAAAAGACAACGAGCTTAAACTAGCGATTAAAAATCGTCAATTGGCGGTCTTACGAGCCGTTATCGAAACTCAATCTTCGGAACGAGAGAAAATAGCCAACAACCTGCACGATGAAGTGGGACCTTTGCTTTCGACCATGAAACTGCGGTTTTTTCAGAATCAGAAGGATTTCAAAGAAGGCATGATTTCCGACGATACTTTTAAATCCGATCGCGCATTCTTGGATACCATTATTCAAATCGTACGTAAGGTTAGCCACGATTTATCACCGCAATTTGTGACCAAATTCGGATTGGTCAAAGCAATTGAAAATTTTGTAAAAGACCTCGACGGGATCAAAACAAGCTACGAAAGCAATGTCGACACCACGTTTATAACACCTTCTCACATCAGCGATAACCTCTATTATATTGTCACGGAGTTGATCAATAATCTTATCAAGCACGAGAACATTCGCGAACTCGAAATACGTCTTGATGTCGTTGGGGATCAATTGGTGACCGCAATTAATCACGATGGTATGGGCTATACCGATGAAGAATTTGATATCTTCGAACAAAATTCAGAAGGATTGGGTTTGACATCAATAAAATCGCGGGCAATTGTCATCGGAAGTGAGTTGAAGTTTCGGAAAAGTCCTGAAACGCCGAAGATTGAAATTGCTACGCCGCTAGCGCTTCAATGAAAAAATGCATTCGTATTGCCATCGCAGAAGATCATGATTTAATGCGTCAAGGACTTGTCTCTCTGTTGGACGGCGAGGATAATATCTCTGTGGTATTTGATGTCGAAAACGGAGCGCTATTGTTCGATGAACTTAAGAAAAAGCGCGTTGATGTAATTCTACTCGATTTGGAAATGCCCGTGATTAACGGACATCAAGCCCTTAAAATACTTGCCGAACGCTATCCCGAAATCAAAGTGATCGTCGTTAGTATGCATTACTCCGATATCTTTATCTCGGAAAGTATCGCTGCCGGAGCGAAAGGTTTTTTACCGAAAAATTGTGATATCGATAAAGTGATCGATGCAATATTTGCAGTTGAAGAGCAAGGATATTATTTTGATGATAAAATTTCACGCGCACTTCTAAAACGCATCATGAATACCAATAACGGGCAGCCGAAATTTGCGGACGAGCCATTGACCAACCGCGAATTGCAAATTGTGGAATTTATTTGCTCTGGAAAAACCAACAAAGAAATTGCCAACTTGTTGTGTTTGAGTGTACGCACCGTGGAGGTCCATCGAAATGCAATTATTCGAAAGACAAATACCAAAAACGTGGCAGATTTGGTGATTTATGCCGTGAAAAATGGCCTCTACAATATCTGATTATACCCAAACTTTGCTTCCTTCAGAACAATTTTGACAGATGTCAATATCATTGCGATGTTGCAATACAGCGTTTCGAAAGGCCCTGTAGTGGGGAGCTTTCCAAATGGAGGCGAAAGATTGGGTTTCCAGTGTTCCCAGAACATGTTTGGCATCTTTGTCGAAACAACAGGGAACAACCTGCCCATCCCAGGTGAAAACAGTACTCGACCACATGCGCCAGCAATGATTTCCTAATGTGTACTTGAGTTTGTAGGTGCCATCAGCTTGCAATCGGTAGCGCGCGTATTTTTCGTTTTCAGGCATCAATGGATGCCCATTTTTGTAGTCGTACAATTGTGCGGATTTGATGCGCACTTCGTCGATCCCCATTTTCTTGCCAAGAGCAAAGACGGCGGGAATTTCATGTTCATTTGACTTTACGGCTAAGAATTGAAAGATCAAATGAGGCGTTGAAGCTCCCATTTCTTTTTTGGCATCAAGTAGGTGCTGCGTACCGTTGATCACTTTCAGTAATGTGCCGTGCACCCGGTAATTTTCATACGTTTCCTGCGTCAATCCATCAATAGATATGATCAATCGATCCAATCCCGACGCAACTATTTCACGAGCCTTTTCGGCATTGATAAAATGCGCATTGGTGGATGTGGCTGTATAAATTTTATGTGCTTTTGCCGCGCGAATTAAGTCTAAAAACTGAGGGTGAAAAAAAGGTTCTCCCTGAAAATAGTAATTGATATAAAAGACGGATTTCGCTGTCTGTTCCAACATTTTTTTGTGAAGGTCTGCCTGGAGTTTTCCCGTAGCACGTGTAAATTGCTTCAAACCGCTGGGACATTCTGGACAACCAAGATTACAAGCTGTGGTAGGCTCAATACTCAATGAAAAAGGAAGCCCGCGATGTCTGGATTTTTTTAAAACACGCGAGGAGAGATAACTAAAATACAGGACGAACACATTCCAAATCCGATAGAAGTTGAGATGTTTGAGAATGTTGATATTGTCGCGTGTGTTTCCGATGATGCCAAGCTAGATAGTGGTAAAGTTAGTGATTTCCCCAACACCGCTTATGGAATCTTCACGCCTACCAAACAGACATCGTCCACTTGTTCTTGATTGCCCCGCCATTCGTCGAATAATTGGGCTAAAGCGGATTTCTGCGCAGAAAAATGAAGCGATTGATGTTCGATCAGTGCACGTTTTAATGCCGTGTATTTGAGTTTTTTGCCGTTAGGTCCGCCAAATTGATCCGCAAAACCATCGGTGAGTTGGATGAGGACATCTCCAGAATAGAGCGGAATCTGCTTCGTTTCGAATTTTTGCTGTTCCGTATCCATGAAGCCCACTGGCATTTTATCGGGGACTATTTCTATCAATTCCAAAGCGGAATCAGGCGATTCAGTTATGCGTTTTACGTGATTTGGTTTCGCCGTGCTTTTATGTCGGATGAGCCACAAAGGATTGTTCGCGCCGGCATAATTCAATTCATTCGTCCTTTTATTCCAAACACAAACGGAAATATCCATCCCATCGCGCGATCGATTCTCACTCTTTTCGTCCAACGCACTTATGATTTTTGCTCGAAGCTGATTTAAGATCTCTCCCGGATCAACGCAATTTCCTTCTACGATGATTTCGTTCAAAAAACTGAATCCTAGCATACTCATAAATGCTCCAGGTACTCCATGTCCTGTACAATCTGCTACGGCCCAAATAGCCAAATCATCCTTGGCATATGCCCAGTAAAAGTCGCCACTTACAACATCTTTTGGACGAAAAAGTATGTAGCGATCCGATCCAATTTTTTCCCATTCATGGTGTTTGTGAATCATCGCATCCTGAATTCGTTTGGCGTAATTGATACTGTCCGTAATTTCAGTGTGCTGCTGTTGAATTTCTTCTTTTTGATTCAACACGAGTGCATTCTGAGATTTAATCAAACGATTGTTTTTGAGTAAAAAGTACCCACCAATTATAGCGAGAAGGATTACCACGGCAAAAATCCACAAGAGTTTTTCGCGCGATTGGAGTCGCTGTGCATTGATTTTGTTGTTATTGTCAATCTCCAATTGTTTTTGCACGCGAAACAACGAATCTTGGATGCGCGTTTTTTCCTTCTCATAGCTGTTTTCCGCCGTCATCGCGGCATCGTTTAATTGAGAGAGATTCAAGCTGTCTTTGTAGAGGTAGGCCGTGCTGAGGTATTCGAAAGCATCACGCATATGCCCCAGTGAATAAGCCATTTCTGCCTTCATGGCATTTGCCTCCATGATCATCTCGTAATTTTCGGACAATAGCGCATAATGCATCGCACTGTCCGAAAACTGAGTCGCTTTGGCGATGCGCCCCAATTCAAAATACGTCAAGGACAACGAGTGAAAGCTAATCGCCGTGGACAAGTAGGAGCCATTCACTTTGCTGATCTCAATACTCTCAAAGAATAGCTCGAAGCCAACATCGTAATTGCCTTTTTCGAAGTAGATGTTCGACATGTTGTATAGCAATTGCGACTGTCGTTCGAGATTTTTGGAAGCACGTGCCAATTCAAGTCCCTCTTCGTATTTCAAAAGCGCCTCATCGAACTTTTGTTCCGATTTGTCCGTGAGTCCAAGAATGTTTAGTGCGGTAATTGTAATCGAGGTATCCTTGTATTTTTTCCCCAGATAGTACGCTTTGTTACTGTATTCCCTTGAGCGCTTTAAATTCCCCAATTTTTTAAACACATGTCCAAGATTTGCGTTGGCCTTGGCTGTTTCTCGTTCACCAATTTTGGATCCTTTTTGAATGGCTTCGAGATACGCGTTGGTAGCTTTGTCGTATTGTTCCAGATGCGCATAGACGGTTCCTTTCTGTTCTATACAGCGTATTTCCAGTCGTTTTAATTTCTTTTGTTTCGCCAATTGCTCCGCCTTGTTGACGTAAAAAAGGGCAGAATCTTTTTCGTTTAAGTAGATCTTTGCGCCTCCTAATGCGAGGTAAGCATCTACCTGCCCTGTATAATATTCAATAGTGCCGGAAATTTGAATGGCTTGTCGCGCTAAAAGTTCTGCTCGTCGTGATTCAGAATAAGAAATTCGTTTGGATTCCTCGGTAATTTTAATGACGATGTTGGAGTCCTGAATTGTCCAACGCGTTTTGTCGTATACCTTAAGTTCTTTCAACAACGGATCTTTTTCCTGGCCCAAAGCACAAAAAAAGGAAACAGTGAATGCGAAAAGTGCGATTACTTTCATGTAGCGATTAAACTACTTAAAAATAATGATTAATCAACTAATCTACAATAGCTTATCGGAGAACATTTACATGTCCTGTTATAAAATGATCTGGGTTTAATGGTTCGCAGGTTTTGTAACGGATCGCATAGCCATAAGTGCCGTCCTGAACCATCACTCCATTAAACGTACCGTCCCAACCTACAGAAGGATCATAAGATTCAAACAACACTTGTCCCCATCGATTGAAAATACGCATTTCCCACTCGTGAATTTCCAGGTAATGGGCTACGGCAAATAGATTGTTGAATTCGTCACCGTCTGGTGTAAATGTGTTCGGAATAAATAGGGAAAATGGCTCAATATACAATTGGCTTACAGCTGTGTCTTTACATCCCCATTCATTCGTTACAATTTGATAAGGATAGTGATTGCCGTCGTAAAGATATTGGTGAATAGGATTGGGATCCGTTCCATTATAAAAAATCGTGGAGTCGTCGAACCAATAGAAATACGTTGCAGCTCCTTGTGACGCATCAATCATTTGTACTTCTGAATGACAGATGTCCGTAAAGTCGGGGGTTGCTGTAAAGCCTGCAATTGGGTTCGGGCGCACATTGACGAGGTCCGATTGCGTTAATGACAGCGTGTCTGGACATCCAATATCTGTTGAAATGGTCAGGGTAACAGGGAAATTGCCCACATTCTCGTACAAATAGCTCGGGTTTTGATCCGTAGACGTACCTCCGTCACCGAAATCCCACAGATAGTTCAATGGTGTCTCCGAGGTACTCAAGTCAATGAATTGCGCTTGAAACGGCACACACTGAAGTCCTGGTTCGATAGTAAAATCAATGGTGGGAGGCGTATAGATGTATAAGTTATGTGTGGCAACTTCTACACACTCTTCAAATGTTCCGGTAAGTGTGATTACAACATTTCCTGGCGAGTTGAATTCTACGCCGAATACGTCTTCATCTTGCGAAGTAGGAATCGATGCGTTCGGTCCGAAATTCCAAATATAAGTTGTACCCGAAGGACCACTCACCGTTCCGTCGAAATCGACAGAGTTGTTGGTGAGACATACCGACGTCGGAGCGGATATCGCCACTAAAATGGGATCGTTGATCACAATGTCTTCTGTGATTGTATTGACACAGGCACCACCGGAAGAAGCTGTTAAGCTTACAGTGTATGTTCCTGGACCAGAAAAAGTATAGGACGGAGCGAATAGAACTGAGGTGTCGGAGGTGATTTGAGTTTCACCAAAATCCCAGAAATAAGAGGTCGCGTTTTGGGAGGAATTACCAAAATCAATCGTCAGTCCTTCACATTCAATCTGATTGGGTAGAATCATTTGAGCTGTGGGTTGATCTAGCAAGAATACAGTATCCGTATACTCCGCCTCGCACAGGTTAATTTCACCGTATACGGTCACAAGGTGAAAGCCGGGCGTACTGAATGATACACCGTTTACATTGGCGCCTGTCCCTGTTTGCACCGAAGCATCAGTACCGAAATCCCACGTGTAATTAGGTACTTGCCCACCCACGGTAGTCGCTGTAAAATCAAAGGAATTATTAATAATACATTGCGAATCTTGAGGAACGGTCCATTCAATTTCCAAATCGTTATTGACGTAAATATCCATGTAAGCGGTGTCCGTGCATGGCCATCCCGGGTTTACGACCAGCATCGCGGTATAATTTCCTGGTGCTGGATACGTGTATGTCGGTTCGAACAATGTGCTGTTATCTGCGGTAGTTGTTGGATCTCCAAAATCCCATAAATAGTTGGTTCCACCGTAGGAATTGTTTTCAAATGCCACTGTTAAGCCCTGGCAGTAGGACACAAATGTCGGTAAGTCAGTTTGTAACGGAAGAACGGCTTCCATTGAAAAGCTACAGTTGAACACGCGAAATAAAAAGTCGCGCACGGTGCTGTTCAACATGACGCCATTTCGCCATTCTTGCACTTCAATTCCTACAACAAAAAGCCCAGTTAAGTTGGGCGATGCTGTTAGCAATCCCGTGGAAGCATTGATGTTCATGGACGAACCTGGTCCTAACGGTTGCGCAGCGTTAAAACCTGCTCCAGCCCAAATAACGGGTGCATAAGGAGGTGCAGGTGGTGGATTTGGTGCGGGATTGAAACTGGAAGCTCCAGAACTCGGTGCTACAAGTGCATATACGAGTTGGTCACCATCAGGATCGGTCGCACTATGATCGAAAATAAGTTGTTCGTTGTTACACAAGAGTAATGGAGGATAGTTGTTAAATCGGGGGCTACTGTTGATATTTGCTCCAGTATCTACGCCTGGTACATGACACGAAAGCGTAATTCCAGTATCGTCTGGATTGAAAAGATTGGTCACGTTTGCGCCACGGCAACAGCGTTGATATGCGACGTAATAACCTCCAACTGCGGGAGGTAAGTTGACAACGGTTGTATAGGTTGCCACTTCTGTACAAATATTTGTAGGAGGAATGACACAAGGATTATTAAATACAACGGGGACGTTCGAACTTCCTGGGAAGGGAACATTGACTACCTGAATTAAGTTTCCATTTCCAGTAAATATTCCAAGAGGCAAGGGATCGTCATAAGGGGCTCCTGTCGATAGACAATCGCGGTATAGACTGATGGTAAATTGATAATTATTATTCCCTAGGTAATCGTAATAGATATCTCCTCCAACAATATGCGCTGCACGCAAAGGTGTTAGTGAAAGCAGGAGAAGTATGGCTAAAAGTATTCGCATTCTGTTTGAATAGACGTAAATTTATGGCAAAAGTCGTTCCAAAACACAACTTTTTTTTCGCAATCCAGTGATCCTATTTGAGTTGTGGTCCGATTAAATCGAATTTATCGATAGGGAATTGATAGATAAAGGAAAGCGACTTTGTTATTAAACTCCCGTCAACAGTACGTTTCGGCGTCGTTGTTTCTCCAAAATCTGGTGGCACTACACCCATTTTTATTGCAACATTCTGATAGTAACTTTTTTTCGATGAATGATCGGGAAATACGAGATTGTAAGTAGCTCCGAAGTGGTTTTCAGTAAGAATTCGATCAATGGCTCCTGAAATGTCGAAGGCGTGAATCAAATTTACGGGTGCCATTCCATCATTTGATAACGTTCTGCCTTGAAGTGAAAATGCTGGATGTCTTTTCGGACCGATCAATCCTCCGAGGCGCAAAATGGTAAGTCGTGGTCCTAATTCAGACAATAAGGCATTTTCGGCTTTCCACAACCGATGGTCTTTTTGAGATTCAGTAAATAAAAATGTTTCATCAAAAGTGCCATCTTGGGATGGATAAATCCCCGTAGAACTCGAGAATATTGCTGTTGAATGGAGGTGGAATTGCGCAGCTAAGTTCTGAAGAAGTTGAAAGTATGGGAATTCTTCTGTCGCAACGGAAGGCGGAAGAAAGATGAGGTAGGTATCGGTGGCGGCACGTATTTCATCTGGGAGGGTTGGATTTTGTAAAAAGTCACAATACACAGGTAGAATCCTACAAGCGGTCAATTCCGATACTTGCGTTTCGTCTCGATAGGTTCCGTAAACACGATGGTTGGAAGCAACAAGGGCTTCACCGACAATTTTACCCAACCAACCACAACCTAGGATCGTGATCGTCTTATTTTTGGATTCTTTCATAAGTGAATAAAATTAGAAATTTAACGGTGCAAATCTGCCCTATCCACCAATAGATCGTATTTTTGTAACATGAAATTTTCGAAAGCTTTTGTTCGTTGGAATTGGGCCGCATTAATTTGTATCTATCTGATATTTGTTGCGGGAAGCTTGGTTCGAATTACGGGAAGTGGCATGGGATGTCCCGATTGGCCAAAGTGTTTTGGTGAGTGGATTCCGCCAACAGATGCTAGTGAATTGCCCGCTGATTATCGCGAAACCTACTCCGAATATCGAGCTAAGCGCATTGAGAAATTTTCAAAAATACTGACCGTGTTTTCGTTTAAGGAAACCGCAGAGAAGCTGAAGAATGAGCCAACATTGCGTCAGGAAGAACCGTTTAACGCGCAAAAAACCTGGACGGAATATGCCAATCGCCTGGTCGGCTTTCTTGCAGGAAATTTGATGTTGATCGCCTTTCTTTGGATGTGGCTCAAATACCGAAAACGCAAATTGTTGTGGATCGCCGGAATCAACCTGGTACTGATGGGGATTCAAGCATGGTTTGGCTCCATCGTTGTGGCCTCCAATCTTGTTCCCTGGACGATCACCGTGCACATGTTTTTCGGCTTGTTGATTTTAGGAATTCAAATTTATGTGATTCGCATGATCAGTCCGACTCAGCAAACCAATTTACCACAATTCAATCTCATGCGACTATTCATTTGGGTTGTTTTCGGGATTACCGTGTATCAGATGTTTCTAGGAACGCAAGTACGAGAAGAAATTGATGCGCTTGTTAAAAGAGGTTTTAGTCGGGAACAGTGGTTGGCGACGGTCGGCTGGACGTATTATGTGCATCGGAGTTTCTCCTGGTTGGTGCTCATCGTTTTGGGTTGGATGGCCTGGAAGAACGAAAAAACACATCGTTATCAACCGATTCGTTGGTTGGCGGGAATATTGGTTTTGGAACTGATAACGGGAATTCTTTTGGCGCATGTTGATATGCCAGGAGTTGTTCAAACCTCTCATCTTATTTTCGCCTCTGTCTTGTTTGGAATTTTAACGATGTTGATTTTCCGCTCGAAACGAAGTAATTAATTCAAATTCGAATTCATTTGATTGAATTCTATGAGCAAATGTTTGCAGTCGGATTGGTCGTATCATTAATTATTGGAGTCGTTTTAGGGCTTGTCGGAGGTGGCGGTTCTATTTTGACTGTTCCTTTGGTGCACTATTTTTTTGGGGAATCCCTTTTTCTGGCAACAACCTATTCGCTTTTTGTTGTTGCTGTAGCGGCTGGAACGGGTGTTGTTACGCGCATTAAGGACCGTCAAATCGATTTTAAAGGTGGCATTGTTTTCGTGATTCCGAGCATGATTACTGCGTTTCTGATTCGTCGCTACGTTATGGAAATGTTTCCCGTCACTTTTCCGATTGGAAAATTCGATGTTTCAAGGGATGTATTGATTGCGGTGTTATTAGTGACCGTGATGTTTTACACGGCTTTTCGAACGCTTTTTTCCCGCAAACAAGCCGTAGGAGGAAGTGTTAGTGCGCCAGTCGTTATTTTGTTCGGAATTCTAACAGGGTTGCTCAGTGGATTTATTGGTGCCGGTGGTGGATTCATCATTGTTCCAATTTTACTACGGATGGGACTGGAAATGAAAAAGGCTGTAGGCACGTCAATGTTTATTGTAGCGATTCAATCAGCCGTGGCACTCGTTGGTGATTTTATGGGAAAAAACTTGTCGCACGAAAATGCAATTGATTGGCAATTGTTGTTAATGATTACAGGTATGACCGTTGCTGGCGTTTTAATTGGAGGTGTTTTACAAAAACGATTTTCAGGGAAGATGTTGCGTAATTTCTTTAGCATCGTCTTGATTTGTGTTGCCTTGGGGATGACCATCCAGTTATTAATTGTCTGAAAATTCACTTGATAATTGCGATCGGAATACTATATTTGCATCCTTGAATTTCTAAAATTCATTGGTCCTATAGCTCAGTTGGTTAGAGCACTCGGCTCATAACCGAGTGGTCCTGTGTTCGAGTCACAGTAGACCCACCACTTATTTTATTGAAAAATTAAGTTTTTTTTGATAAAA